>JAGALE010000177.1 GCA_017625335.1 Lachnospiraceae bacterium | reverse complement strand
AGATGGGTATTAGGAGAACAGAGTGCAAAGCAGCTTCGTGGTTCTAAGATGGAGGATGTTATCTTCTCAGGTACAGAGCTTAGAAAGCCACAAGGCTCTGCCTATGTTGCAATAACACTTGATAATAGTGATCACAAGCTTCCTATTGATTTTAATGAGGTAACTGTAGCAAGACGAGTATATCGTTCAGGTGAAAGTGAATATCTTATAAATGGAGTTGTTAGCCGACTTAAGGATGTAACCAGACTGTTCTTTGATACAGGTATCGGTAAGGAAGGTTATTCTATTATAGGACAGGGTCAAATTGAGAAGATACTTAGTGGTAAGCCTGAGGAAAGAAGAGAGCTTTTTGATGAAGCTGCAGGTATAGTAAAATATAACAAGAATAAGGCTGCCACAGAAAAACAGCTTGAAGCAGAAAGAGATAATCTTTCTAGAGTTACTGATATACTTAGAGAGCTTGAAAAACAGGTTGGTCCTCTTAAGGAACAGTCAGAAACTGCAAGAAGATATCTTATTTTTAAGGATGAGCTTAAAAAGCTTGATATTAATGCATTTCTTCTTGATGCAGACTATAACAAAGAACAGCTTAAGGATATAGAAGAAAAGCTTAACATTGTTGAAGAAGATTCAACAAGACTTAGAGAATTATATGATCAGGCTAAGGAAGAATATGATAGAATCGAAGCTTTACTTGAAAGCTATAATACTAAGATAGATGAAGCTAAGAATGAAATTCACGAGAAAAAGCTTAATAATCAGAAGTTTGAAGGCGAGATAAATCTCCTTAATCAACAGATATTATCCTATAGACAAAATGAGGATAATGTTAATGAGCAATACGAAAAGGTTACAAAAGAATTAGCAAACTATCAAACAGAGTTGAAAAAGCTTTATGAAGTTAAATCTGAATTAGATGAAAAGCTTGATAATGCAGATGAGGTTCTTGATGAAGCTACTAATTCATATGAATCATTAAAGCAGTTGATTGTTGATAAAGAGGCTGAAATTGAGAATTCAAAAAGTGATATTATTGAGTTCTTAAATGAAGGCGGTACATTAAAAGCAAAGGTTGGTCGTTATGACACAATGCTTGAAAGTCTTAATTTGAGAAAAACTCAGCTTAATCAAAAATATTTGGAAAATAAATCTGAAGAAGAGAAGTTTAACTCCGAAAAAAATTCTTTAGAATTAGGATTAAGTGAAATTGATAAGAATATTACAAACTATAATGAAGAATTAACATCAGTTACAGCTAAGCTTGAGGAAAACAATAATAGAATTAATAGCTCAAATAATGATATTACTAACTTCAATAACAGAATTATTAGCTTAAAATCAAAGAAAGAGTCACTTCGTAATCTTACTGAAAGATACGAAGGCTATGGTAACAGCATTAAGCGTGTTATGGAGCAAAAAGCTAATAATCCTAAAATTATTGGTGTTGTTGCTGATATTATTGCTGTTGATAAAAAATACGAGACAGCTATTGAAACAGCTTTAGGTGGAAGTATTCAAAATATTGTTACAGAAGATGATGTTACTGCCAAGAAAATGATTGAATTCTTAAAGCAAAATAAGTTTGGTAGAGCAACATTTCTTCCTATTAATTCCATAGTTGATAGAAGCTATACAAATAATGATGTAACAAGAGAAAAGGGTGTTATAGGACTTGCCTCATCACTTGTATCCAGTGACAAAAAGTATTCAACTATTATTAATCACCTATTAGGTAGAATAATAGTAGTTGACACAATTGATAATGCTATTATTATATCAAGGAAATATAAGCAGTCACTTAGAATAGTTACACTTGAAGGTGAATTAATCAATCCAGGTGGAGCTATGACTGGTGGTACATTTAAGAATTCTTCTAATCTTCTTGGACGTAAAAGAGAGCTTGAAGAAATTGATGAAGAAATCAAGAAGCGTACATCAAGTATAGAAGAGTTATCTAAGCTAGTTGAGGTTTTATCTAAAGAAAAGGATGAGCTGAAGAAATCTAAAGAGGAATTATATGATAAGCTTCAGCAGCTTGAAATTAAGAAAAATACATATAAGCTTAACTATGAGCAGGCAATTGCTAAGCTTGATGAAATACAGAGAATATATGCAAGCATTAACAGAGAGAATAATGATATTGCAGCTCAGATAACAGATATAGATAACAACAAAAAGGAATTATACGACAGCAATAAGAAACTGGAAGAGGCTGTTAAAGACCTTGAAAAACGTATTAAGCAGCTTGAAGATGAGCTTATAAAAGATAAAACTGATTTAGAGAAAGCAAGTGATAAGATTAATAGCTTAAACATTGATTTCAACACCATTAAGCAGCAGTATGACTTTAATATGCAGAATATTTCTCGAGTAAGAAGCGAAGAAAACAATGCAAAAGAGACAATAAATACTTTAAAAATCAAACTTACTGCAGGTAATGAAGAAATCAAGAATTTATCTAATAAGATTGAAGAATTAAAATCAGTCTCTGAGGAAAACCTAAGAATTATCAATATTAAGGAGCAAAAGCTTGAAGAACTTAATGCTGAAAAAATAACCTTAAATGATAGTCATAAGGAATTTTTCAAGAAAAGAGATGAACTTTCTGAACAAATTAACGGACTTGATAAATCAGCATTTAAGCTTAATGCTTCTATTGAAAAAATATCTGAAAAAAGTGAAAGTCTCACAAATTATATGTGGGAGGAATATGAGCTTACATATAATATGGCAACTGAATTTAAGGATGACACATTGACAGATATTACTGCACTTAAACGTGAAATTAGTGCGGTTAAGGGTAAGATAAAGCAATTAGGTGATGTTAATGTTAATGCCATCGAAGATTATAAGGCTGTATCAGAACGATATGAATTCCTAAAAGCTCAGCATGATGATATAACCAAGGCTGAAGAAAACCTTGTTGGAATCATTGCAGAGCTAGATCGTTCTATGAAGGAACAGTTTGCAGAAAAATTCAAAGAAATTCGTATCATGTTTGCTCAGGTATTTAAGGAGCTTTTCGGTGGTGGCAAGGCAGATCTTGAGCTTGTAGATGAAGAAGACCTACTTGAAACAGGAATTAAGATTAACGCACAGCCACCAGGTAAAAAGCTACAGAATATGATGCAGCTTTCAGGTGGCGAGAAGAGTTTAACTGCAATAGCTCTTCTTTTTGCAATTCAAAGCCTTAAACCTTCACCATTCTGTTTATTGGATGAGATTGAGGCTGCCTTAGATGATTCTAACGTTAAGCGATTTGCAAAATATCTTAATAAGCTTACTAAGGATACACAGTTTATTGTAATTACTCACAGAAAGGGTACTATGGAGGCTGCTGATATTCTATATGGTATTACTATGCAGGAAAAGGGTGTATCTACATTAGTTTCTGTCAATATGATAGAAAATGAGCTTGATGATTAATCCTACTTATAATAATTAACATGGAGGTTTAATATGGGAGTTTTCGATAAAAACAATGAGGTTGATGAAGAAGTCAAAGAAAAAAAAGGCTTTTTTAAACGACTTAAGGAAGGTCTTTCTAAAACTAGAAATAATATAGCTGAAAGCTTTAATAATCTTTTTAAGGCTAGCGAGCTAGATGATGATTTTTATGATGAATTAGAAGAAACACTTGTAATGAGTGATATGGGTTTTGAAACAACCGAACGAATAATTGATGATCTTAAAGCTAAGGTGAAGGAGCTTAAAATTAAAGAGGCTGAAGCATGTAAGGACCTTGTAATCAACATTATAAGAGACCAAATGTCTGTTGATGAATCTGCCTATGATTTTGAGAAGAAAAAAACAGTTGTATTTGTTATTGGTGTAAATGGAGTTGGTAAAACAACTTCTATCGGAAAGCTTGCGGCTCAATATAAAGCCCAGGGCAAGAAGGTTCTTATGGCTGCTGCAGATACATTTAGAGCTGCTGCCATCGATCAGTTAAAAACATGGTCAAATAGAGCAGGAGTAGATATAATTGCTCAGAACGAAGGCGCAGATCCTTCTGCCGTAGTATATGATGCGGTAGCTGCTGCCAAAGCAAGAAATACAGATATACTTCTTGTTGATACTGCAGGTCGTCTTCATAACAAGAAAAATCTTATGGATGAGCTTAGCAAAATGAGAAGAATCATCGATAAGGAGTATCCTGATGCAAATGTTGAATCACTTATTGTACTTGATGGTACAACAGGTCAAAATGCATTAGAGCAGGCAAGACAGTTTAGTTCTGTTACGGAAATTAACGGTATCATTATTACTAAGCTTGATGGAACAGCAAAGGGTGGAATAGCAATTGCTATACAGTCAGAATTAAATGTTCCCGTAAAATATATTGGTATAGGTGAAAAAATCGAGGATTTACAGAAGTTCGATCCAAATAGCTATGTTACAGCACTTTTCTCTGATTTCGAATTACATTCAGACATAGAGATGATCATCGATGCTAATATTTCTGAAATCAAACCTGATGACGATTTATTTGATATTTAATGTTATTTTTTAATGAATTAGGAGATTATGATATGTTAACACTTGAAAAATTTGAAGAAGCCTATAATGTGGTACAAAAGGTTATTCATCCAACACCACTTATAGAAAGTGAATTTTTCTCTAATCAAACAGGAAATAAAGTATACCTTAAGCCTGAAAATATGCAGCTTACCGGTGCATACAAAATCAGAGGTGCTTATTATAAAATCAGCACTTTATCAGATGCAGAAAGAGCAAAAGGTCTTATTACAGCATCAGCAGGTAATCATGCACAGGGTGTAGCATATGCAGCAAAGGCATATGGATGTAAGGCAGTTATAGTAATGCCAACATCTACACCACTTATTAAGGTTAACCGTACTAAAGCTTATGGCGCTGAGGTTGTTCTTTACGGTGATGTATATGATGAAGCTTGTCAGCATGCTTTAAAGCTTGCTGAAGAAGAAGGATATACATTTATTCATCCTTTTGATGATTTAGATGTTGCAACAGGGCAAAGTACAGTTGCTATGGAAATACTTAAGGAGCTTCCTTTTGTTGATATTATACTTGTACCAATTGGTGGTGGTGGTCTTGCCACAGGAGTATCAACTCTTGCTAAGATGCTTAATCCAAACATAAAGGTCATAGGTGTTGAACCATCAGGTGCAGCATGTCTTAAGGCTTCATTCCTTAGCAACGAGGTTGTTACCTTAGAAAATGTTGATACTATAGCAGATGGTACAGCTGTAAAAACTCCAGGAAGTAAAATATTCCCATATATTAAAGAAAATCTTGATGACATTATTACAATCGAAGATAGTGAGCTTATCGTAGCTTTTCTTGATATGCTTGAAAACCACAAAATGCTTGTTGAAAATAGTGGATTACTTTCAGTTGCTGCCTTAAAGCATCTTCCTGCTGAAGGAAAGAAGGTAGTCAGCATCTTAAGTGGTGGAAATATGGATGTAATTACATTTTCATCTGTTGTACAGCATGGACTTATTGCCAGAAGCAGAATATTTACTGTATCTGTTCTTCTCCCTGATAAACCAGGTGAACTACAGAATGTAGCAGGAGTAATTGCTGCTGAGAACGGAAATATTATTAAGCTTGAGCATAATCAGTTTGTTACAGTTAACAGAAACTCTGCAGTAGAGCTAGTTATTACTGTTGAAGCATTTGGTCCTGAACATAAGGATCAAATATTAAAGGTTCTTGATGATAAAGGCTATAGACCTATTGAGAAAAAACAGAAGGCGATATTTTAATGAATAATACTTTTCAAGAAGCTTATAAAATCGCTGTAGACCTAGGTACTACAACAATAGAGCTAGCCATAATAGACGGTGAAGGAAATATAGTTTCCACAGATTATTTTCTTAATCCTCAAAAACTTTATGGCAAAGATGTTATCAATAGAATAAATTCAGCTAATAGAGATAAGGCATTCATAAAAATCATGAAGGATATGTTTATTAAATCCTTCAAGCTTAGTATTATGACTATTCTCTCAGACAAGGTAATAAGCTATGAAGCTATAAAAACTATCTGTATATGTGGAAATACAACTATGATTAGTATACTTCTTGAATACGATTTAGAAGAGCTAGGTTTTTATCCCTTTAATCATAGACTAAAACGCTCAATAATTATAGATAGTAAGGAAATATTTACTGAAGCTTTTCCTATCAATTGTCAGGTGGTTTTATCAGGTTGTGCGTCTGCCTTTATAGGCGGAGACGTATTATCAGGTTTATTAGCTATAAATAATTTATATGACTTATCATATTATAAATCATATATGTTTCTTGATCTTGGAACTAACGGAGAGATGATATTATACTATAACAACAAATATTATACAGCTTCGTGTGCCTGCGGGCCTGCTTTTGAGTCATCTACCAGATATACAAACACCTATGGTAGTAATTTAATAGATTCCATAGCCTTAGGTATAAAGACAGGTAAGATTTCGAAGGATGGTATTCTTGATGATTGTTTTATAGAAAATGGCATTGATATACATGGAATTCACATCACTTCTGATATATTACGTGATATATTACTTGCCAAAAGTGCAATTCGAACAGGAATCGATATACTATTGCATGAGGCAGGGATTTTGTCAAAAGATATAGAACAAATATATATTGCTGGTGGTTTTGGTTTTCATCTGAATATTGATAATTCAATATTCATAGGGTTACTACCGGAAGCATTTAAAGAAAAGATTAAGATTATTGGTAATGCTTCTTTAAAGGGTGCTATTGAGCTTCTTAAAACCCCTAATAAGATTGAATTTATTAATAATTTCAATAAGGGTGATGTTACGCTAATTCAAATGGCTAATTTACCTGATT
>JAGALE010000176.1 GCA_017625335.1 Lachnospiraceae bacterium | reverse complement strand
CTAATGTTACCGTCTAGATACTCGTTAACAGCATTTATTTTTTCTTCTACATCATATTTCCCTTTTCTTCCCACTAAAAAACTCCCTTCTAGGTAACAAGTTTTTATTATTTTACTTGTCTACCTAAAAGGGAGCATATCAGTATGGCAGGTTTGAAAACTTTTGCTTCAACTTCTCATAATGTAATTTATAGACTACTCTGCTGGGGCCTCTGGAGCTGGTTCAGCAGGAGCTTCTGGGGCTGGAGCCTCAGTTGCTGGGGCCTCGGTTGCTGGAGCCTCGGTTGCTGGAGCTTCAGTTGCTGGGGCTTCAGTTGCTGGGGCCTCGGTTGCTGGGGCTTCGGTTGCTGGGGCTTCAGTTGCTGGGACTTCAGTTGTAGGAGCTGCCGTTGTTGGAGCTGCTGTTGTTGAACCACCTGCTGGTGCCTGTGTAGTTGCCTCAGTCTTATCTTCCTTTGGCTCCTCTGTTGTAGCCTTAGTTGTTGGTGTATACCACACTACTGCTTCTGGATTGTCAGGATCATTCGAATCATAGCATTCAAAATCTGGTGATAACTGATCAGCCATATATTCTGTAGTTCCATCCTCTTTCTGATTTGCCACGTGGCTATCTATGGAATCAATAAGACCAACCTGATCTCCTTCCTCCGATACATAAGCCTCTGTTGTTGCCTCAGTAGTGGCAACCTGTCTCTTTTGAACCTCTGAATCTATAAGTGCATAAGTTCCTATTGCAACAAAGCACGCAACAGCAAGATATAACGTAATAAAAATTGCTTTCTTATTCATAGCTTTTATTTCTCCTTGATGTATATTAAATTAATATTTATCGTACTTATTATCAATGTATCAATGCATCTTTTGAAGGATGCATATCTACCATAGTAGTTATATCACAGTAAAATAAAAAATACAAACCTATTTTAAATATTTTTTCATGGTTTTCAAGGCATTCTTCTCTAATCTGCTTACCTGTGCCTGGGATATAGAAATTTCCTCAGCTACCTCTGTTTGGGTTTTGCCTTCAAAAAATCTTAATTTGATAATATTATACTCCCTTTTATCAAGCTTTTCCATAGCATCTCTTAAGGAAAGATTTTCCACCCAATTTTCCTCTCTATTCGTCTTGTCACTAACCTGATCGATAAGGTACAAGGTATCCTGTCCTTCCTGATATACAGGTTCATATAAAGACATTGGTGTTGCAATTGCATCTAAGGCATTAACTATATCTTCCTTAGGAATTTCAATTTCCTTAGATATTTCCTCTATGGTTGGCTCTCTATCAAGCTTTCTAGTTAGCATCTCCTTGGCATATATCGCCTTATAGGCTATATCTCTTAAAGAACGCGAAACTCTGATTGAGTTATTATCTCGCATATATCTACGGCATTCCCCGATTATCATAGGAACTGCGTAGGTACTAAACTTTACGTTAAGGCTTCTATCGAAGTTATCTAATGCTTTTATAAGGCCTATACAACCCACCTGAAATAAATCATCTGCACTTTCATCATTTTGACTGGCAAAACGTTGTATTACACTTAAAACTAATCTAAGATTCCCGTTAATAAACTCTTCTCTGGCACTTTTATCTCCCTTATCCATACGCGCAAACAAAGCTTCCTTTTCTTGTTCTGATAGTAAAGGAAGCTTTGCTGTGTTTACTCCACAAATTACAACCTTGTTAGGTGCCATTTCCTTATTCCTCCACATGTATTCTCATACTGTAAAGGATTAACATTTGTGGATTAATCTATTCAATTTTTAGAGTGTCAAGTTTTGGAAAAAATATAAATCTATGACTTGTTCTGTGCCGCAACTAATGACTCACTATTGTATATCTGACGAAGCTTTGGCTTCTCAATCTTTCCTGTAGGATTACGTGGAATATCAGCAAATATAATCTTACGTGGTCTCTTATATCTAGGAAGTTCCTTACAGAATGTATTAATCTCATCCTCTGTAACAATCTTGCCAGGCTTAAGCTCTATAATAGCTGCTGATATCTCACCAAGACGTACATCTGCTATACCAATAACAGCTACATCCTTAATAGCAGGATGCTTGCTTAAGAAGTTTTCTATCTGTACAGGGTAGATATTCTCACCACCGGAAATAATAACATCCTTCTTACGGTCAACAAGGAATATAAATCCATCCTCATCAAGCATAGCCATATCACCTGTATGAAGCCACTCGCCCTTAAGCACCTCGTTAGTAGCCTTTCTGTCCTTGTAGTAGCACTTCATAACACCAGGTCCCTTAACAGCAAGCTCACCTACATCACCTTGAGCTACCTCATTGCCTTCCTCGTCAACTATCTTAACCTCCCAGCCATAGCCTGGAATACCGATAGCTCCAACCTTATGTATATTCTCAGTTCCAAGGTGCACACAGCCTGGTCCGATAGACTCTGAAAGTCCATAATTTGTATCATAATCGTGGTTAGGGAAGATTTCCTTCCACTTCTTAATTAAGCTCTGTGGAACTGGCTGAGCACCGATGTGCATAAGTCTCCACTGGTCTAGCTTATAATCCTCCACCTTGATTTCTCCTCTTTCGATGGCAAGAAGGATATCCTGCGCCCAAGGTACGAGGAGCCAAACAATAGTACAGCCCTCATTTGAAACTGTTTCAAAAACACTCTTAGGTGTAACTCCTTTAAGAAGAACCGCCTTACTTCCCGAGAACAAACTTCCGAACCAGTGCATCTTTGCACCTGTATGATAAAGTGGTGGAATGCAAAGGAATACATCCTCTCTACTCTGCTTGTGATGATTCTGCTCACAAGCTGCTGAGTGCATAAGCGATGTGTGATCATGAAGAATAGCCTTAGGGAAGCCAGTTGTACCTGATGAAAAGTATATTGCTGCATCATCCTCATCAGTTATCTCTATATCTGGCTTTCTGCTTGAACAGTTTGCAGTAAGCTTATCATAGTCCTCCGCAAATGTAGGACAATTGCCACCTACATAGAACAAAAGTCTATTCTTCTCTATCTCATCTGCTATCTCTTCAATACGACCGATAAACTCAGGTCCGAATACAAGGATATCCACATCAGCAAGCTTAAGACAATACTTAATCTCCTCTGAATCATATCTAAAATTAAGTGGTACTGCTAATGCTCCGGTCTTAAGTATACCAAAATATATTGGCAACCATTCAAGACAGTTCATAAGAAGTATACCAACCTTATCACCCTTCTTAATTCCTCTAGATATTAGAAGATTAGCAAAACGGTTAGCCTTCTCATCGAATACAGCCCAAGTAATCTCTCTTCTGTAGTCACAGTATGGATTTGACTCAATAAGCTCGTAATCTCTCCATGTAACTCTCTTCTTCTCCTGAATCTCAGGATTAATCTCTACGAGACATACTTCGTCAGCATAGTCTCTGGCATTTCTCTCCAAATATTGTGTAATTGGCATTATAATTTACCTCTGTTTCTAAATAATACATTATAATACAGGCAAATATCGCTTTACCCATACATTTTATATTAGCTATAAGTTATATCCAAGTTCAAATGCCTTAAGGTTAAGGTCAACTGTCTTAGGTGGTACGATATTCTTAATTGTCTCAACCCATGCTTCCTTAGCAAACTCCATCTTAGTTGCAGTTACACCAAGAATAAT
>JAGALE010000175.1 GCA_017625335.1 Lachnospiraceae bacterium | reverse complement strand
CTTTTCTTCCTAACTCTAAGCTTCGCAGCTTGGAGTAATTCATCTAAGGTCATATAGTCTTACCTCCCTTTATAACTAGGCTGCTGCCTTTGGAGTCTTCACTCTAAGGAAACCATTCTTAGCTGCAACAGCACCACCAACATAGATATCAGCTCTGTAAGCAACCTGTCCCTGTCTGAACTTGTAATGTGTACTTCTCTGAGCATCGATGTCTGAGAATACAGCAAGCTCGTAATTTGACAATGGACCATAAGCCATACAATATGTCTCTGCTACAGTAGCAGCATCTGATATAGCACCACATGCGCTATTGATGATGAATGGCACGCCATCAATAGTACCAGTATTACCATGGTTAATGACTGTGTACACCTTTCTACCCTGCTTATCTCTAAGCTTAGCGAATGCCTTAAGATCCTTCTTGTTGAGAATAAGAACTGCTACATCCTCAACCTCTTCCTCTCCGCCGTATGAGTAGATAATCTCATCGAGAGTAGTATCATCAATAGCTGATAACTCAAGGTCAGTAGTTGCATCAATAACAGCAACTTCCTTCTCATCTGTTGGGTTATAGAAGATACCCTTAAGTTTTGAAGTATTACCATTTCCAATAAGGATCTGACGAGTAAGGTATCTACGAATAGACTTAGTAACTGAACCCTCCACTACTGAATCATAGTCAGCATTTGGAAGCTTAATCATCTCCTCAGGCTCCTCAGTATACGCTGTTACCTTTTCCTTCTTTACAGTAACGTAACCGAAGGTTGGCTCTGTTGCGTTGTAGTCAGCGCCCTCAGCAGTAGCACCTGCTCCATCTCCATAACCTGTAATATAACCTCTCTGATATGTCTCACCACCAGGAAGGTATAATGTATGTACTCTGTCTATAAGAGATGATACATCATTGAATGTAGGCTTGATATCATCTGCAGTATGTACCGGCATCACTGCATCAGCACTTGTAACCGCATTACGTACTCCTGCCACCTTGGAATCAAATGTAACCTTGTTACCATCCTTAAGCTCCTTACCTCTCTTTGCCTTCGCAGAAACCTCTGCCTCCTGCTCCTTAGCCTTTGGCTCTTCTACAGTCTGTGTCATAGCCATAAGCTTAGCTCTGTTGCTAGCCTCAGCCTTTACCTCTGAGATAAATTCAGCCTCAGCTAATAAATCATTAAGTTCCTCTCCTGTAGCAGTCTTTGCCTGACTATTAATCTCCTTAAGTCTTGCATTAAGCTGCTCCTGGCTCATAGCCATAATTGCGTCCTTGTTAAACATCTTTTATTCCTCCTTAACATAGATTTTCAATAACAAGTCTCTTGATCTTATCTTGAATCTCTGAGATTTTCTCAGATGTATCGTCCACCAGCTGTTGCACCGGTGCAACTTTCAACTTTTCAGGCATATTAGAATAATTCTTATATGTCTCTCCAACTGCTGCCACAGCATCTACAGAAGCTCCAACCTCTATATCAAATATAGATGCTACGCTAGCTCCATCCAGCCATGTCTCTTCATCCATCATTTCTGATATCTTCTCATCAGTGACACCGTCACACTTATTTTCAGAATAGATGGCCATAATTCCCTTTTTGACAGCTTCTAATGTCTCGGCAGCCTTAATGTGGTCCTCTGCATTACCTATAGTTGATGTCCATGGGTTATGAATCATCATATAAGCATTGCTCGGCACAATAGGCTTCTCACTTCCTGCAAATGCAAGAATAGAAGCTATTGAACCTGCCAAACCATCAACATATACCTGAACCTTATGCTTAAGAGCATATCTCTTAATCATGTTGTAAATCGCGATACCCGCAAACACACTTCCTCCACCGGAGTTAATGTAGATATTCAGGTCTTTGCCATCATACTCAGCTAAAAGATTCTTGATATTGTCAGGATACTGGTCTTCATCCTGCCAAGCTCCCCACCAGTCTGACACTATATCTCCGTAAAAATATAAGTCAGCTGAGTTACTGGTCATATTCTTAACCTCGAAGGATGAAAAAATATTCTTATTCGGCATTATCTTCTCCTCCTTTCTCTGTTCCTATCTGGTAAATGCTCTGTTCTGATGCCTTAACATAATTAAGACTGACCATACGCACATTACCGGTACCGTCTATAAGCGGTCCATATCCAAGTATCTCTCGATACTCGTCTATTGTAATTGCCCCTCTATCAAACATATCTTTGCCTATGGCTGTTCTGGTTGATAATGAAGCATATTGCAATCTGTTAGATGTGAATATTATCTTAGAACCATGGTTTCTCTCTCCTGTGCTCAGCACCTTGAAAGTAAATTCAAGGCTAAGCTGTACGGCTATCGGTTCAATAACACTCTCATAAAATGCATTCCATTCCTTTTCATCAAAAGTCGATTCAAGGATTTTCTCATTGATATGAAAAAACTTGAACATCTTTCTTTCCAGGTGTTCCCAATGATTAACAGATATGGGCTCAGTAGCAAGAGTTATAGGATTAAATGTTGTATTGCTGTCAAGTGCAGCTACT
>JAGALE010000174.1 GCA_017625335.1 Lachnospiraceae bacterium | reverse complement strand
GTGTTTTTACCACTTTTTATGTTGGTTATTATTGGAAAGACTTGCAACACTTCATTGCCTAAAATTACCACAATCGCTTGTGTAATTATGAGTTGTATTGTTTTTCTAATAGCCGCCAGTCCGGGATATACAGATTGGTATTATAAGGAGGTAACCTTCACAGTAGTAGAAGGTGGAGCTAAGCTACAAAAGGTGTATGGACCTTTGCATAATTTATATTACGTGTATTTATTTGCATATTTTGCAGCTATGATTGGCTTGATAATATACGCTATGGGTAAGAAAAAAATTGTATCCTATAAGCATGGCGCTTTACTTGCCGTAGTGGTTATGCTAAATATTTTGATATGGTTTGTGGAACAGCTGGTTAATTGGGATTTTGAGTTTTTGTCCGTGTCATATATCGCAAGTGAATTGTTGTTGCTTTTGCTCTATGGCATGATACAGGACTATGAGCTTGTTATGGATAAACAGCTTGATGGTAATGTAGCAACAGGAAAGGAATTAAATGATGCTTCTGCGGTAAGTATTGAAGAAACGGTGAATAGTGAGCCGGAATTTGATCCTTGCGAATTAGGTAAGCTATCGGATAGAGAAAAGGATGTCCTTAAGCTTTTGTATGCAGGGAAGAAGAGAAAGGAAATTGCCGATGAGCTTTTTATCTCAGATAACACTGTAAAGAAGCATATATCTAGTATGTTTTCCAAGCTTCAGGTTAGCAGTAGGGAAGAGCTATTCTCCAAATTACAGATAAAATAAAGTATATGTAGTAGTCTATGAAAAGATGCTATGTCATATTGGTGACATAGCATCTTTTTGCATAACCCTAATGTAGTAGATTAAAGACTATATGATTTAAAAGTACCCATTATATTACCCATAAAATTTGGGTATGGGTACCGACAAAATATACCATATGTGAGAAAATGATAGGGTAGATTTTAGGATTAAGGTAAGGAGGAAAGCGTATGAAAAAAGCTTTAGTGTTGTTACTTACTGCAGTTATGATGGTATGTATGCTAACAGGCTGTGGCAAGGACAAGGAGAAGGATTCTTCCAAAGAAGCAACAACCCAAGAGGAAAAAGCCGGCTTAGAAAAGGGGTACTGGGTAGCAGATAAGATAGTAATGGAGGGAACAGAGTTTTCCGGGCAGGATTTAGTTGATCTTTTTGGCCCTAAGGAAAATGTTATGTCTCTTGCATTTTCAGAGGGAAAGGTAAATGGTGTGGTTTTTGAGGATTATATATCAGCCACCTACACTGGAACTATAGATGATTTTACAATTAATATGGATGGAGAAGCGCTTAAGGGTAAGAGTACAGATAAGGATACTATAGAGCTTGCTCTTGGGGATGGATCTTCATTTACTCTTGTTAATCAGGAGGAGATGCCAGCCCCTATAGCAAACAATCCATGGAAGACCTATAAGGTTGATTTTTCTGCAGAGGAAAGCTGTGCTATGAGTAATTTTATGGCAGAGGGTAAATATTATGTGGAAGACAATGTTATATATGGTTTGTCACACAGTGTATCCAATGATGGTACATTTGCTGCAACACCTTTTTCTATGAAGGGTGATTTTCCAGAGTTTGAAGAGCCTGTTAGCTTAGATGACAGAGGCGTGGCTTACTATATCACTAAGCATGAGGATTATCTGTACTATATTCTTAATTATACTGAGGTTTGTCGTGTGCATACTGATGGTACTGGCAGAGAGACTTTGTATTCGGGAGATTGTTGTTATCTTCAGGTTCACGAAGGAAAGCTTTATTTTACAGATTCAAACAGCCATTTTGTGTCAGCAGATTTAGATGGCAAGAATGTAGTTAAGCTTGTGGAGAAGGAGGTTTATTATCCATATTTTATAGCCACTGACTGGATTATATTCCAGGATGATGCAGATGATGAGGCGCTACATTTGTATAATGTGGGACTTAAGACAGAGCTTAATATAACCTATGAGCCATCCTATACACCGATTATTAGTGGAAAATATCTGTATTACTTAAGCTACTCTGAGGAAGGGTATATGTTGAACCAGGTGGATATGAGTGATCCTGAGATGTTTACATTTGATATGGCAGACGGTATTATTGCTGACTATATATATCTAATAGATGGTGAAGAAATCTATACATTTAATAATAATCATGTAGCATTGGCTGATTGGAAGACTCTTGCTGATGCTGGTGATGAATACACATGTGTTGACTTGTATGTTTCTAAGGATTTTAAAATTTATCATAATATCGATGACCAGGGCTTGATAAGTGGTAAGTATCTTTTTAACAAGAACACATCTGGAGCAACATCATTTAAATAAGCTATTTTATCTACACACAGTGTAGGAGGAAAATAGAGGGGGTTAGTAGCCGGAGGAGAAATCTTTCGGCTACATTTTTTATGTCGCTGTTTGAGTTATGTCAACTATTGGTTAGTAAACACAATAAAAATATATCGAAAAACGATAAAAATGTATTGACAAACAAAAGTGACTGGTATAATATACCATCAACGGGTAAGATTATAAGTCTTGCTGATATACGTATATCAAGATTAGATGTACACTTGGTTGCTGGTTTAGTCAATCTAAGTGTAGGAATGGAGGAACAAGATGTTAAAGATACCAAGTAAACTTTCAATCACAATTTCAATTGCAGTGTCGGTGGCATTCTTTGCACTGTGCATAGGTCTTGGATTTTATATGCCGGAGTTTGCGGATCTTATGATTCAGGCGGTAAATGATTTGGGCATAACCAAGGTGGAGGGCAGTGATGAAAATATTATCCTGGGACTTGCCTATGTGGCACTTGTGTTTATTACACTGATTGATATTCTTCTCTTTATGCTTCTTATGAAGGTTAAAGCAGGAAATGTATTTACAGCAGAAAGCGTTGGACTTATAAGGGGAATCTCCTGGGGATGCTACTTAGTAGCAGGAGTATTCTGTGGTCTGGCAGCATATTTTACATTTGTAGCACTTTTGGTAGCTTTTGTGGCAGCATTCTTAGGACTTTGTCTAAGAGTAGTGAAGAATGTAATCGAGGAAGCTACAGAGATTAAGGCTGAAAATGATATGACAGTATAAAAAGCGATGGAGGGATAATATGATAGTGATTAATTTGGATGTAATGATGGCAAAGCGCAAGATGTCCCTGAATGAGCTTTCTGAGAAGGTGGGAATTACACTTGCCAATCTGTCTATCTTGAAGAACAACAAGGCTAAGGCAATAAGGCTTTCCACATTAGATGCCATATGCAAGGCTCTTGACTGTGATGTGGCGGACATTTTGGAGTACCGGGAAGGTGACGCGGAAGCTGAGGATGAATAGTGTAAAAGGGTAGTAAAATAATTGGGTTATAAAAATGAATGTTTGCTAGAACTACTAAAGTAAATTGATAAAAATTGATGAAAGGGGATTTCGCTATGGAGGAAATGGTTAAGAAAAAAAACAGGAAAAAGAAAATATTAGTGGTGTTAGGTGTGCTGCTGATAATAATGGTAGCGTTTTGTATCTGGGTTTGGGCATCCATAAAGCATTATATGGAAACAAATACCTGGGCTACAATTTGGATAACAGGAACAGTTGAAGCTGATACTGTAGACGCAATTGATGAAAGCAGAGAGTTTTTAAAGGGAGACACCTATCGGTTACATAGTACCAAGATAACCATAGGCGATATAACTCATGAAGGTGAGACAAAGCTTTACTTTGATCCGGCAGTCGTAAATGCTGACACTGGGGAAACAATTAGGTCGGTGGTTATTGATAAGGACAACGGTATTAATATCGAAGAAGTTTGTGCCAATGGGGATAGTGCAAGCTGGCAGCTAAGAGTAACTGGTAATAAATATAGATAATGAAAATAAAGTGGATTCGTGGGGATGAATCAGCAACGAAAAAAAGACAGGTCGTGGGGACGGCCTGAAGAAGAGACAAACTAATTTGCAGGTCTATTGGGATAGAGCTGTGAAAGTAAAAAACTAATTAACAGTTACATGGGGATGAACTGGTAATTGGTAAGAAAGGTTATATTAATGCGGAGGAATGGTTATGAAGGAGATAATGAACAACCAAGGGGAAACTATGAATAATAATCAGCAGGAAGCTGGGAGCGTGAATAGTACTGCTGACATGGCAAATGGATATAATAGTGATGGTGAAAATATTGTTATGGATGGTACATCAGTAGCTGCTTTGCAGGATACACCGGTAAATCCTGCATTGGATGCTTTTTACAATATGCCATCTTATGCTGAAATTAATCCATATGTTATAGAGGAGAAGAAACGGGAATATACTGGCATAGAAAGTGCATTTGCCTGGATAAGCTTTATATTTGGATATATGTTTTGCAAGGCCTTTCCTGCACATGTGAATTCTTTGGGCGCATTTTTACTAGTAATCTTTGCATTTGCCACAACAACAGTTGTGCTTAAGGTTAAGAATACCAGGATAGGTATAATACCAACTCTTGCCGGGGTGTCAGCCCTTATAGTGTCAGCAACACTTGTGCTTAGCTCTAATCCTATGCTGCAATCTCTGGCAAATGCATATGCTATGGTTACATATTGCTATTACATATATGCAGCCCAGGGCAATTCTACCAAGAAGGGCTTTACAGATTTTATAGTTATAGATTATCACAAGGCACTTTTTGTAGCTCCATTTAATAAGCTTGGAAGTGTGCTACAAGGTATGTTCTCTGGTAGAACTAAGAAAAGCGGAGCTGTTCTAGGTAAGCTTATAAAGGGTGGAATTATAGCATTTATTCCAACCTTAGTGGTATGCGGACTTTTGTCCTATGACAGAGGATTTTACAGAATTATAGAGAATATGGGAAGCTACATAGATATGGATGCAGGAAATGTGTTCTCTAATATCTGGCAGCTAGGCCTTGGAATAATTGTGGGTCAGTATGTATTTAGATTATTCCTAGCATCAAGTGATAAGGCAGTAGAGGCTACAAATGAGGAAGAGTGTGTTACAAAAATAAAAAGCATACAGAAGGCTCATGTGATTACAACTCTTACGGCAGTGTTGCCTATAATATTTATATATGTGATATTCTTTATATCCCAGTGGGGATACTACATGTCAGCATTTTCTGGCAAGCTGCCCGAAGGACTAAGCTATGCAGAATACGCCAGAGAGGGCTTCTTCCAACTTTGTATGGTATCCTTTATTAAT
>JAGALE010000173.1 GCA_017625335.1 Lachnospiraceae bacterium | reverse complement strand
GGAAGAATTGTGGAATCAGGTGCACAAAAAGAGACAGGAAACCGGAGTTGCCAACATCAAAACGCACAGTCTGGATCACGAGCACATTTTATCCGGTATTATCAAATGTCCGATTTGCGGAAGTGGTATGTATGGCAATGTAAATCGTAAAAAGCATCCGAATGGCGGTCATTACAGAGATTATTTTTACTATGCCTGCAAGCACAGAACCTTTGTAAATGGTCATAAGTGTAATTACCGTAAGCAGTGGAGCGAGGATAAAATCAATGTAGCGGTGGAAGAAGTTATCCGCAAGCTTGTGAATAATCCAAAATTCAAAACGGAGATTCAGAAGCACATCGGTCAAAGCATTGATACACAGGAACTGGACAGAGAACATACAGGCTTACAGGAACGATTAAAGCAGATAACGGGTGCCAAGAATAAGTTGGCGAACCAAATGGATAACTTATCCGTATCGGACAAGCATTATGATAAGAAATATGAGGATATGCAGGTGCGTCTGGATAAACTTTATGACGAGATAGAAGAAATTGAAACTCTGATTGAAGAAGTTGAGACCAGACTGTATAATATTAGGCAGGAGAAAATATCCGGCGACAATGTGTACCAGTTCTTATTATTCTTTGATAAGCTGTATGACAGATTTACGGATATTGAGAAGAAAACATTCATGAAGAGCTTCCTTGCGGATGTGAATATTTACGAGGAAGAGCAGGATGACGGAAGAATCCTTCGTGGTTTGAAGTTTCGATTCCCTGTATTTTTCAATGGGAAAGAGATATACGAATTGGATTGGGATAACGAAAGTATCGTTGAGACGGTAGTTCTCTTGTCCCAATGAATGTGGCAGCAGGGATGCATTTATAATTTGAGTAAAAAATTGATATAATTATTGTGCTACAAAGGATAGTGTTTGTAGGTGGAAAGGATAGGTATATGTTTACATTTATTCATTTGTCTGATTTGCATTTTGGAAAGACTTTACATGATGTGGCATTAGTTCAGGAAGACCAGCCTTTTTGGGTGGAACGATTCCTAGAGGCAATGGATGAGGTAAATCCAGATGCTGTAGTAATAGCAGGTGATGTTTACGAGACGAGAAATCCGGATCAAGAGTCTATTCTTTTATTTGATTATTTTCTTACAGAGCTGGCTAAGCGCGGTAAGTATGTATTTATTGTGCCGGGGAATCATGATAGCCATGTGCGCCTTTCCGTTGGAGCAAAGCTTTATGAAGATAAGAAGATATATATTGCGAGAAATCTAGAGAAGGAGATTATGCACATAACAACTACAGGGGATACTCCTGTGACCTTCTGGCTTCTTCCTTATGTATTTCGTAAGACAGTAGCATCCCTTTTGGAGGATGAGACCATAGATACGTATGATGCTGCTTTAAAGGCTATCATAGATCTTCAGAAGGTGGATCATTCCCATCCAAATGTTTTAGTGGCCCATCAGAATGTAATTGCATCAGCAGAAGATAAACCAGTGGCTAGTGGTTCAGAGTCCGTTATTATTGGCGGTGTGGGAGAGGTACTTGCCTCTCGCTTTGATGAATTTGATTATGTTGCATTAGGACATATTCATAAGGAACAGAAGATTGGACGAGAGACTATTCGTTATAGTGGTTGTCCAATGTACTATGACTTTTCTGAGGTGAATAGAAAGAAGGCACTTACCATTGTTACTATCGCAGATGATGGTAGTATTAGCCATACCTATAAGGATATTTATCTTCCTTATTACTTATATCAGGCAGAGGGCACATTTGAAGAATTAAAGAAACAGGGCCCGGCTTGGGTTGCTTCCGTAAAGGCTGAGAATGAAGAATTACGCAGTGCTGGTTGTCCTTATGAAAAGCGATATTATGTGAAACTTGTAGTGAAAGGTGGAATTCCTGCAGGTGGACAGGACGTGTTAAAGCATGTTTATGGAAGAAATGTCTTAAATATTGACCCTGTAAGCGGTAATAATAGTACAGGTAGTTCCCCAAAAGTTTCTTCCGCGGTGAAGGATCTTGATTTAGCCACTCAATTTGAACAGATGTATCAACAAATGGATAAAGGTGGAAGAGAATTATCGGATGTACAGCGTAGAATTTTAGATATTGTTCTTGAGTCCCAAGAAGCAGACGGAGAGTATTATACTGAAAAGAGTTTAGGGAAGGAAATTGGCAATGGACTCTTGGAAGAAATTTTGAAGGTTGTGAATGACAAATCATAGATGAGTGAATCCGATTAAAAGGAAGGGGATGTGTGAATGAAACCTCATAAACTTTATATGCAAAATTTCGGACCGTTTACAAATGAAACAGTGGATTTTGATAAAATTGGCGATGTGGTATATATGATTGTGGGAGATACTGGTGCAGGTAAGACCATGATATTTGATGGTATTTCCATTGCATTGTTTGGAAAACCTTCGTCTGAAAAGCGAAGTGGATTATCCTTTGAGGATTTTTACTGCAACCGTGTGGAGAAGGATGATAAGAAGAAGCGGCCACCAATGGTGGTGGAATTGGTTTTTTCAGAAAAAGACCATGAGTACCGAGTACGTCGTGAAGCTTCTTGGGGAACAGGAGGAAAAGCTAAAGACACAGATTATATTTCCCAACTTTTTAAGGATGGTATGGAGATAACGGATCAGGGTGGAGATAAGAGTAAAAAGCTAGAGACTAGTAAGGTTACAATGTCTGTGCAGGAGATTGTAGGCTTAACTGGAGATGATTTCAAGAAGATTATTATGTTAGCACAGGGAGAATTTCAAAGATTTTTGGAGGCAAAAGGACCGAAACGAAATGAGATCCTTGGTCGAATATATAATAATTCTCCACATATTGATATAGAAAATCGTCTAAAGGGTGTTAATACATGCTTATCGAATCGAAAGGACGTCTTGGATAATAAGATGCAGGAAGCATTATCTTCCTGTAAGATTCCAGAGGGATTATCTGAAGAAGATAATGCGCGTCTTGATTTATATGTGGAGGATAAGAATGATTTATGGGATGCGCTTTCTAAGGTGGAAGAATTATTAGTGGCAGAATGTGGTAAGATCACGGAGGAATTAGACAAGCTAGAGGGAAAAGTAATTGATCTCAACAGGAAGATGGCCACAGCGAAGCAGAATAACGCTTTATTAGATCAGAGAAAGAATTTAGAGGAAGAACAGGATGCTTTATTAGCGAGTGCGCCTCAATATAACGCTTTAGAGCAGCAAAAGGATGATGTAAAAAAAGCTGGTTCTCTTCTTCCATGCAAGGATGCTTTTGAAAAGGCATCTTTGATGCTTTCTGATGCTGTAAGCAAAAAAGACGAATTGGAAAAGAAGAAGAAAGACTGTGAAGAGCAGGTTTCTATCTTGGAGGAAAAGGCAAGTCAGTTAGAGCAGGAAAATCTTCCAGCAATTGAGAAGAATAATAAAGAATTGATACGTATTCAGGGATTATTGCCAGTATATGAAGCTTTAGAAGAGCATATTAAGAACTATCAGGACTGTGAAGGTACAGTGTTGAAGCTTTCTAAGGAGTTAGAGGAGATAAATAAGCAACTAAGCGAAGTAGAAAATGGGAAGAAAGCCAATGAAGAAATTCTTTCCATATACAAAGACGCTGGTGAAAGCGCAATAGATAATGCTGCCACCATATTAGCTGGGGTGAATGAACAATTACAGACATTAAAAAAATTTACCCAGGAGCTAAAGGAGACAAGGGAATTGGAAGCTAAGATGACTTCCAACCACAAAGATTTCCTCGCGGCGGAGAGTATAACAAAGAAGGCACAGGAGGATTACGATAAAGCAAGTAGTTTGCTTAGAGAAGGACGTGCAGGTAGTCTGGCAAAGGAGATGATTAATGCCTTAGAGGATTCTAGTGAAGTGTCATGTCCTGTGTGTGGTGTAGTACATACAAAGGCAGATATTGGGAATTTCACCAAGGAATGTGAAAATGTTCCAGATGAGCAAGAAGTAGATTCTCTCTATAAGGAGCTTACCAAGGCAAGAGATGAGGAACAAAAGCTCCATGGAACCTACAGTAAGTTAGTGGGTAGCGTGGATCTTGCCATTAAATCCAGAGTTGAGGAGGCGAAGAAAATCTTTCATAAGGACCTTAACTATGAGGAGATATTATCTTCAGATGTTGTGGAGCAGGAAGATGAGCGCTTGAGTTTGGAGAAGGAGAAGGCGGAAAAGGCTTATCAGGATGCAGTGAAAGCTAAGGAGATAAAGGACGAAGCCCTCCTAAAGAAGAATAAATTTGAAGAAGAGCAAACTAGTTTAGCGAAGAAAAAAGAGGATTTTGCAACTGAGAAGCAGGCTGAGGATAGAAAGCTTGCTGCTCTTTCTAGAGATGTTCAAAATGGGAAGAACCAATTGAAAGACTTCCCTGCTACTAAGGCTTTGGCGGAAAAAGCTATAGTGGAAATGGAGAATAAGATACAGTCTTTAAAAGCCTCCTGCGAGGAAGCAAGGAAGGCCCATCAGGCTATGGAGAAATCTTTAGTCGAGGTGTTTGGTCAGCTGCAAGAGAAGACAAAGCAGATAGTGACTCTTCAGGAAGAAGAGCTTAATGCAAAGAAAAATATGGAAGCTAAATTAGAAGAGCTTGGATATGAGAACATTTCTCAAGGGATGGAAGTCCTTAGGGTTGATGGACATGACCTTTCTTCCTTGGAGGAGGTTTCAAAGTGGTGTGACAAGGTTGATAAGGCTGTGAAAGAATATAGGAGTAAGGCCTCAGATGTGGAAAGCCGTCTAAATGAGAATCAGAAGAATACTAAGGATTTATCTTATGTGGATTTAGATGGTTTATCTAAGGAGATTGCTGATTTGGGTAAAGAAAAGGAAGCCCTAAAGGCAAAGTCAAATGAAGAATATAGCTCCTTAAAGCAGACAAAAGAGAGTATTGCCATTATTCATAAGGGGATGGATGAGTTGCAACAACTCCATAAGGTTGAGCTGGAATTAAAACCAATGGTAGATAATACCACAAGCAAGGTCTATAAGTTCAGGGATTATGTATTGAGCGATTTCTTTAAGCAGATTGTTGAACACGCTTCTTATTATTTTATGAAATTAATGGATGGAAAATACAGTTTAGAAACGGTAGTTAAGGTAAACAAAAATGCGAAGAAGGATGCAGATGAGCTTCGTGAGCTAGAAATTCACGCAGTGGATGAAAAAGGTAATCACAGTAATATCGCCCTACTTTCCGGAGGGCAGACCTTCGAAGCTTCCCTTGCCTTAGCTCTTGGTCTTTCTGAAGTGGTACAGATGAAGAAAACTGGTAAAGTTAACATTGAGAGTATGTTTATCGATGAGGGATTTGGTACCTTGGATGGTCAGCGTCTAGATAAATCTATGATGGTATTGAATAGTATGACTGAACAAAATCGTCAGATAGGTATTATTACCCATGTGGATAAGCTGGTGAATGCGGATACTTACAAGAAGCTGGAAGTGTCACATAAGAATGGATTGGCTACATTGAAATTCATTGATAATAAATAGATACAAAATATAAAGGGATAATGGAAGTATATTAGAAGATATATAAATATGTTTCAAGATATATTCTTACAGGAGGAATGAAAATTAATGGACAATAATAATTTCAAACCAAAGGAAATAGGGGGAGTATCTTTTAAGGATGAGCCTGCAAAGGGCTATCAGCAATCCTATCAAAGCAGTCAGCCGCAGGGTGGCGGAAAATCTTCTGGTGGCAGCAATATGATGCTGTGGATAATTATAGGTGTATTAGCTGTGGCACTGCTTGTAGTTATCGTTATTTTGGTTGTGAGAGATAAGGATTCATCCAAGGATAAAAAAGAGGAAACAACAACAGAAGCAACAACCTCAGAGGAAGGTAAGACTGATGCCACCACAGAGGCTGGTACCGATGCAACAACAGAAGCTAATACAGGGGACACAACAGAAGCAACTACAGCGACAGCTACAACTGAGGCAACTCAGACAGGAGCCTATGAGTACATAGCCCCAACAGCATTTAGTGGTGATTGGACAGATTTCCAAATATCCATCAATGATGTGTATTATCAGTTCCCATTCCCATATCCTATACTAGCTGCAAATGGCTGGGTAGTGGACAATGGACCTTCCACAGTTGGCTCAGGTGATACAGAGCTTGTATTTGCTGCAAGTCCACATAGTGGAAAGGATTTTATCTTCTCAGTAACAAATCCTAGTGCAACCTCTCAGTCCATAGATAATTGCCTTGTAACAGGTCTTATGATTGACAGTGATTGTAATGAGGATGTGGTAAAGCTTGCTGATAACTTAGTTTTCCTTACAGCTACTAAGGCTGATTTTAAGGCTACATTTGGTGCGCCTGATTTTGTTCAGGAGTACGAAGATATGGAGTACGTGTCCTATATCACAGATGATTACATGGGTGCCTTGGATATGGAAATGGATTCAAATGGTGTCTGCTATGAAATCACTATAGAGAATAAGTCTCTTCCAGAGGGATTGGCAGTTAACACAGAGATAACAACAGATGCCCCTGAGATTAATGCTTCTTATGTTGCGCCAACAGGTCCGTCAACAGACGTAACAGATAGCATAATAACAATCGATGGATATAATTATAAGCTTCCTTGTCCTGTATCAGAGTTTACCAAGAATGGATGGATTATGGAAACTATGACAGATGAGTATATTAATGCAAATTCATGGACTTTAAGTGCATTTGAGAAGGATGGAGAGAAATTCTTCTGCGAGATTAAAAACTACACTGATGATACAATCTATACTGCAAATGGAATGGTATGTATGATTGATGCATATGATGATTATGCAAAATCCGTGGAAATAGTATTCCCTGGTAACATAGCTCTTACAGGCAATGCCAGTGAATTTGAGGCTGCGTATAGTGGTTATGAAAATTTCACATGCGATAAGGATGATGAATACGAGACTTTATGCTATAATGTAACTGTGTTCTTAGATCCTGAGGGTCATGAGAGTATATTTATATGGTTGGATTGTGATTATAACACAGGAGAGATACTGGAGTATCAGTACGAATTTTGTGATTGATAAAATGTAGTGTGGATAGGGAATGCACTATATAGTTAAACTAGTTTTTTGGGGAGGAGAATTATGCGTATAACAATTGAAAATGAAATTCTAAAGGCAGAGCTTGAAAGCTTCGGAGCAGAGCTAAAGTCCTTAGTTTCTAAGAAGGACAGTCAGGAATATATGTGGGAGGCAGACCCGGCATTTTGGGGCAAAACATCACCTATATTATTTCCTTTTATAGGAAAGCTTGAAGGAGCAGCGTATAATTATAATGATAAAAAGTATGTGGCAGATAAGCATGGCTTTGCAAGAGATATGGATTATACACTTGTAAGCAAGGAAGAAGACAGAGTTGTATTTTCCATTGAAAGCAATGCCACCACATTGGACAAGTTCCCATTCCCATTTGTTCTTGAGGTTGAGTATCGTCTAGAGGGAGCTTCGCTTATGGAGCAGTGGAGAGTACATAACAAGGGAAATGAGACAATGTATTTTTCCATGGGTGGACATCCGGCCTTTGCTTGTCCGCTTAAGGTAAATGGTGTTAGAGAAGGCAGGAGAACAGATTGCTTTGTAAAGCTTTACGGCGTAAATGAAGGTCAAAATGTATTGTCTACAGAGATGAATGTTGAGAAGGGCTTGCTTACCGGAGAAGCATTTCCTGTGGAATTAGATAAGACAGGAAGCTTTGCTGTAGCTGAGCATATATTTGACAAGGATGCTCTTATATTTGAAAGGCAGGGCGTAACTAAGGTGGCTCTTGTTGATAAGGAGGGCGCAGAATATGTAAGGGTGGAGGCAGATAGCTGTCCTGTATGGGGAGTGTGGTCTATGCCAACCAGTGATGCGTCTTATGTATGTATAGAGCCATGGTGGGGCATATGCGATAGTGAAGGCTATGATGGTAACCTACAGGATAGACCTTATACCAATAGTGTAGAGCCAGGAAAGATTTGGCAGGAAGGTTATAAGATAAGTGTAAATGTGTAAAGTAAAGGACAATGGTGCATTTTAAATGTATCCATTGTCCTTTATTACATTTCTGATATATGTGATTTTTATAATTCTATAACCTAGATTACAAATTAAGCTTCAAATGTCTAGGAAGACCATCTACCATTACCGGTGACAGCTCCGCCTGAATGAGAGGTCTGATGTAGTGGATAAGCTCATCTGATACGTAAGTGTTATCATTGATAATCCATTCTACAGGAACTTTCTTCTCTATATTTGCAATCTTTCTTACATCCTGTGAATTCGTAATACAGATGTATGGGTCATCAGAAACACGCTCAAGTACGATAACCTTTCCGGTTTCCCCTTCGAATGCAGCCTTAACAGCAGCACCACCAACCTGAAAGGCCTCAGTGATATCTACACGGCTAGTCATGTGTGCAGCGCTTCTTTGCAATGTACTAAGTTCGATTGCACGAGTTTTGACACCTAACTCAGCCCCGATTTTATTAGCCAGGAATTTAGCCGAACCAGATAGCTGCTTATGTCCGAATGCATCTGTAAATGAAACATGGTCTGCAAGCTCAAATACGTATCGACCATCAGCCACCTTTATTCCCTCTGAAATAGCTATAACTATAGAATTCTTTTTCTTGCTTAGCTCCTTAACCTTCTCCATAAAGTTATCAATGTCAAATGGAACCTCTGGCAGGAAAATCATATCCACACCCTCACAGTCCTCTGACTTAGAAAGAGCAGCGGCAGCAGTAAGCCAGCCAGCGTTACGTCCCATAATCTCAATGATAGTAAACTGTGGATAATCATACACAAGACCGTCACGAATGATTTCCTTAGTAACTGCAGCAATATACTTTGCAGCACTTCCGTATCCAGGAGTGTGGTCAGTAGTTGCTAAATCATTATCGATGGTTTTAGGAACTCCCATGAATTTGATGTTGCTGTCAACTAGGATTGCATAATCAGACAGCTTCTTGATAGTATCCATGGAATCATTTCCACCTATGTAGAAAAATGCTTCGATGTCAAGCTCTTTAAGCTTGGCGAAAATCTTCTCATAAACCTCCTTGCCCTCACTTATTGATGGAAGCTTGTAGCGACAAGAACCAAGGAAGGATGATGGAGTTCTCTTAAGTAAATCAATATCAAGATCAGTCTTAATGTGCTCAGACAAATCTACATATTGGTCATCTAACAGTCCCTTGATACCGTGAAGCATACCGTACACCTTTTTAGCACCACGGTCTTTGGCTGTTTTGTAAACCCCAACCAAGCTGGAGTTGATGACAGAAGTTGGTCCGCCGGATTGTCCGACAATAATGTTTCCGTGCAAAATAAATACCTCCTATTTTGAAAATAATAAGGTCATTCTACACTAAAATGTAAGCGCTTACAATACCCAAAATGCTAGGTTTTTGTATTTTTATTTGTACATGGATTGGAATAGATGTATAATGGGATGGAGTTAATTATGGAGGAGATATATGGAAATTAATGAAAGAGTTGAAAAACTTAGGATACTAACCAAAAAGATTATTGCGTTTAAAATGATTCCGTTTGTGACTGCTGCGATTATTGTTCTATTCATAGCTAAGATTTTAGCGATTAATGAAGTTATAAAGGTGTATCTTATCTTAGGCGTTTTTATAGTCTTCATTTTTGTTTTTTTAGAATGTGAAAAGAGAATAGGAAACATAAAAATGCGATGTGAATTACTGTGTGAAAAAGAATGGTGTAGTATGATAGACTGTTCTATTTATGAATCGGAACGAGGATTTACAGACACAGAGTTTAATTACTTTGAAATAGCTAAGCTAGATAAAAAGTATTATTCAAATAATTTTTTTAAGGGTACTTACAAGGGCGTTGATATTCGTCAGGCAGATGTTGTTATATATAGAGAAGATTATATAAATGATAATTGGGAGACAACAACGTACTTTGATGGAAGGATATTGGAATTTACAATCGATAAAATTACAGCAAATAATGTAAAGGTATTTTCCAAGGGATACGATAGCAGACTTGACATAAAAGACTCAAGAGTAGATATTGATAATTTGTTTTTTAATGACAATTTTGATGTATTCGCACCAGAGCCATCTGAAGCCCAGAAGTTACTAACTAATGAAATGATAGAGCATTTACTGATTCTTCAAAATAGGAATAGAAGTATTGGAGTTAGGTTTGATGAAAGGCTGGTGTATGTAGCTATCAATGGTGCAAGACCCTTTGAAGTAGCAAGTATGGATGATGTGAGTTATGAAGAAAAAATAGCCGTAATGAAAGCTGAAATTCAAATTGCCATAGACTTGATAGAGGGGTTAGGACTGGTGGATGAAGAGACAGAGTGAATTAATATTAATTGACAAGGTGTATCCCTAATGCTAGAATGAATACATCTTAAGGAGAGAGGTGAAAGATGAGAAGATAATTTACTTTTGATTACATGAAGATTTACTTAGGTATGAGCGTAGTGCTCATTCTATTTTTCGTGTTGCCAAAAGTGGATTATGTTCTCATAACCTCTCTTTTTGTGTTAATAATGAGCCAAGTGGATTCATGCTTGCATGAAAATCCATTTGGCGAATGTCCATCACTGAACATGCTTTGCATGTGATGTGATTGTGCATAAAATTTGAAGAAGTGTGAAAGGCGCAGGTGCATTAAGTGGCTCTTTCTACAAAAAATTAGAGGTTATAGTATGTAATGGAACTGTTTGGCAACAAATGGTTCTTTTTTATTGCGTGGAACTATGAAAGGAGGAAGTTATATGGCACAAATTAATGTAAATAATCTTACCTTCGGTTATGAGGGAAGCTTTGATATTGTTTTCGAAAATGTTTCATTTTCTATAGATACAAATTGGAAGCTAGGTTTTGTAGGGAGAAATGGAAAGGGTAAAACTACTTTTCTCAACCTTCTTATGGGGAAATATACATTTGAAGGGAGTATTCATACATCAACAAAGTTTGATCTTTTTCCTTATCACATTACAGAGCAACAGATGGAACTTTCTGTGGCTGATTTTATGGAGGAGCTGAAGCCGGGATGTGAAATGTGGAGGGTAATCTGTGAACTTAGTGAGCTTTCTGAGGAAGCAGATATTTTGTATAGACCCTTTTGTACATTAAGTCCAGGAGAGCGAACAAAGGCATTGCTTGCTATTTTATTTTCAGTGGAAAATGAATTCTTGCTCATAGATGAGCCAACAAACCACCTGGATAAAGCTGCACGTGAGAGTGTGAAGGACTATCTGGCTTCTAAGAAGGGATTTATACTTGTTTCCCACGATAGAGATTTGCTGGATGCCTGTACGGATCATTGTCTAGTGTTGAACAGGAGTAGTATTGAGGTGCAAAATGGCAATTTCTCAGTTTGGTGGGAGAATAAGGAGAAGAAAGATAAATTTGCCTTGGCAGAGAACGAAAAGCATTTGAAGGAAATTAAGAAGCTAAATCGTGCTGCGGATCGTGTTACAAGATGGGCTGATAAGAACGAAGGTACAAAAATAGGATTTGACCCAATAAAAGAGCATGACAGATGTCTTAGCACAAGGAGTTACATAGGTGCAAAAACCAAGAAAATGCAGAGCAGAGTAAAACAGATGGAGAAACGTATCCAGCGTGAGATTGATGAAAAAGAGGGCCTTTTGCGGGATATAGAATCCCCAGTGGATTTGAAATTGGTTCAGCTTACGCATCACAAGAAGCGTCTGGTTGATGTGAGGGATTATTGTGTGAGATATAATAACTCCGAGAAAACAGTTCTTAATGAAATATCCTTTGCTGTTGAAAAAGGGGATAGAGTTGTACTGTCAGGGAAAAATGGAAGTGGAAAAACAACATTGATTAAGAGCATCTTGCAAAAATGTAACCCAGATATGATATCTATGAATGTAACAGAAGAAGGAATCTGCCAAGTGGCAAGTGGTCTTATTATTTCCTATGTTGGTCAGGAGACTGCGGGATTAAAAGGAAATGTTGAAAATTACTGCAAGGAGCACAATTTGGACAAGAGCTTGTTTTGTTCCATACTTAGGCAGCTTGATTTTGAAAGGGAGCAGTTCGTAAAGAGCATAGAAAATTATTCAGAGGGACAGAAAAAGAAGGTGATGTTAGCAACAAGCTTACTTACGCCGGCACACCTTTATATCTGGGATGAGCCATTAAATTATGTTGATGTGTTTTCGCGTATGCAGCTGGAAAAGCTAATCTTACAGTATCAGCCTACTATGCTATTTGTTGAGCATGACATAAGATTTTGCGAGAAGGTTGCAACGAAGGTTGTTGAGTTGTAAGTGAGAGGGGAGGTTTGTTATATGAAAAATATATTTGTAGAAGGTATTCAGGGCTCAGGAAAGAGCACCTTGGTAAATAATATTTATAAATCAAAGCCTGAACTAAATATTTGCAGAGAGGGTGATTACTGTCCTGTGGATTTAGCTTGGTGTGCTTATATGTCTAAAGAGGAATATGAAGCTGTGCTGAAAAAGTACAGTCCTATAAAAGATGACATAGTAAAAAATACTGTTAAGGAACTAGAATACTATATTGTTTCCTATACCAAGATAATCACCGATATCTCTGGATTCCATAAGGATTTGGAAAATTACGAGGTATTTAATGGGAGAAAAACCTTACCTGAGTTAAAGGAGGTTATTTTTGCTAGATATAAGAATTTCACTGGAGAAGGTTATCTGTTTGAATGTGCGTTCTTCCAAAATATTATGGAGGATTTGATTCTGTTCCATATGATTAGTGATGATGAAATAATAGAGTTTTATGGTGAGTTATTTAAGCTGGTTGATAAAGAGAAATTTATGTTGCTGTATCTAATGAATGATAATTTGGAGGAAAGCATTAATATCATAAAAAAGGAGCGCAGCGATGAGGAAGGAAATGAGCTGTGGTATGACATGATGCTAGGATATTTGGCTGATTCACCTTATGGAAGGAGATATGGACTTAAGAGCTTTGAAGATTTGGTTAATCATTTTAAACATAGACAGGAGCTGGAACTAACTATCATAAGGGAAGTGATAGGAGAAAATGCTGTTGTGCTTAGAGCGAAGGATTATGATATGGAGCAGGTGATGTTACAGATTAATATTATAGAAATTAGTGATGGTGGTGATTATGCTACTTACCGGCTTAACGCTGAGAAAACAGAGGGTGAAGAAGCTACTAGCTACACAATAAGGTTAATAACAACTCAGGAACACTCTTTGCTAGACAACTTTCTCTACGAAGCAATATTCATCCCTGAAGGAGTTGAAGCTCCACCTAAGGACATAATCAAAGCACCGGAGCTACAGGTGTATGTGGAAAGCTTCGGAACCCGTGATGGAGATATATGTTTTGTGGCAGAGATGTCAGGTAAAGTAGTTGGCGCAGTTTGGGTGCGCATTATGGATGACTATGGACACGTGGAGGATGGAGTCCCTTCATTTGCTATTTCACTATATAAGGAGTACCGTGGGTGTGGTATAGGAACTGAATTGATGAAGAGGATGCTGGCAGAATTACAGACAAGAGGTTACAAAAAAGCTTCGCTGGCAGTTCAGAAAGAAAACTATGCCGTGAGAATGTATAAAAAAGTTGGCTTTGAGATAATTGATGAAAATGATGAGGAGTACATAATGATGTGGAGAGCGAAGAATGGCGTATAATGTTATTAATTATGGGATATTGTGTTCAAAGTCGCATTTTGCGACTTTGGAGGATAAATTTGAAATCACAAGTTGTGATTTCAAAGAATGGATTCGTGGTCAAAAAGTAATGTTGGATTATGAACTTGCAGAAATATATGGATATACAACGACTCGTTTTAATGAACAAGTAAAAAATAATATTGAAAAATTTGATGAAGATTTTATGTTTGAATTAAGCAAGGAAGAATTTGAGAACTTGATATCGAAAAAATCGACATCAAGTTGGGGCGGTAGAAGAAAACTGCCAAAAGCATTCACGGAGCAGGGGATTTATATGCTAATGACAGTGCTTCGAGGAGAACTTGCTGTAAGGCAAAGTAAAGCATTAGTTAGAACCTTCAAGAGGATGAAAGACTATATCATTGATAATCGAGAATTAATTGACCAACGAGAGTATATTCAGCTTTCTATTCAGACTGTAAAAAATGTACGTGATATCTCGAAATTAAAAATAGATATGGACTCTGTTGAAAGACAGCTGTGTGATGTGATGAATCAGCTTAGTGATGTTATCACTAAGTCTGATTTGGCTGATATGATGAACAACTTTGTGGACAATGAAGATAACGGTTGGTTGATGTATAACACAAAATACTGTACAGCCGATTTGGCGTATTCGGAAATATATATGCAGGCAAAGAAAACCATTTATGTAGTGGATAACTATATCGGTTTGCGTACATTGGTGCTTTTGAAAAATGCACCAGCAGGTGTTGCAATAACGCTTTTTAGCGATAATGTCGGTGGTAAATTGCATAGCATTGAGTATAAGGATTTTTGTAGAGAATACCCATCCATCAAAATAACATTAAAAAAGACTGGTGGCATATATCATGATAGATTTATTGTTTTAGATTACGGTACTGCTGATGAGAGAATATTTTTATGCGGTGCGTCATCGAAAGATGCAGGGGCAAGGATAACAAGTATTGTAGAGGATTATGGAATTGAAAAATATAAAACACTTATAAAATCACTGCTTAATAATGGGAATCTTGTGCTTACATAAAGGATTGGTTTAAAGTCACGAATTGTGACTTTGAAAAATGCCAGATAAATTTGAAATCACAATTTGTCAAGTCAAGATGTCCATAAAATAACTGCAGATTGTCATCACAGACTAATTGTGATAGATTATAAATTATCAGTAAATCAGGTGTATCATTGTGGTGCATCTGGTAATGATGTAGGAAAAGATTAAAGGAGGTACCCCAATGTTATTTTTATGTTATCCAAAATGTTCAACCTGTCAGAAGGCTAAAAAGTGGTTAGATGAGCAGGGCAAGAAATATACAGAGCGTCATATAGTAGAGAACAACCCTACCTATGATGAGCTAAAAAGTTGGTATGAATTAAGCGGACTTCCCCTTAAGAAATTCTTCAATACCAGCGGTTTAAAGTACAAGGAGCTTCAGCTTAAGGATAAGCTTCCTACTATGAGTGAGGAAGATATGTTACAGTTACTTGCCACAGATGGTATGCTGGTAAAACGTCCGCTTCTTGTAAAGGATGATAAGGTATTAGTGGGCTTTAAGCAGGCACAGTGGGAGGAAATGTAACTAAGGTCTGTATAAATTGTGCTTAAAAAAATCCTTATAGAATGAAAGTAAGTTGTGAATATAATTCTTCATAATTGTCATCTCCTTTCCATACTTTCTGGGCTCAGTATAAGCTTAATCAAAAAGTATTGCTAGCCAAAAAAATATGAAAAGTGGACAATTCTTGCAAAAGGAGCAACACCTTAGACGAGAGGTGTTGCTCCTTTGCTTTTATGAGCCTTGTTTTATTATAGCTATATATCAAGTGATTTATTAATACTCTTGCGGTATTCTGAAGGAGATAATCCCTTAACCTTTTTGAATATTCTGCTAAAGTACAAAGGATTATCATAGCCTACAATGCTGGATATTTCAGTAACATTGTGCTGGTCATCCTTAAGTAGTGCCTCCGCATTATATATTCTTACGGAAAGTATATATTGCAATGGTGAAAATCCTGTATATTCCTTAAATTTTCTGATAAACCAGCTGGTGCTCATACCGTTGCTTTCGGCATATTCCTTTATGCATATTTCCTCGTTGTAGTGTTGGTTAAAGTACATAACGGCAATGTCTATGTCATCAGCAATAGGACTGTTATTGTGCCTGGTATCTGTCATAAGATGACGGTGCATCATAATAAAAATTGTTCTTAGGTGCATCTCAAGCATCTGTTCATAGTGATCCTTACACATCTGTAGCTCCTGAATCATGGTTCTAAAATGGTTTTGATAGTCTAGACCCTTTCCATAATAAAAAACATGCTTCCCCTTGGTTAATCCGTAG
>JAGALE010000172.1 GCA_017625335.1 Lachnospiraceae bacterium | reverse complement strand
CACCCTCTAATGAAGATAATTTGAAGCTGACCACTATGAGCCTTATGAGTATATTAGGACAGTATGAAGCTTATTTTCAAGGGGATGATGCGGATGTTAACAGGGATAAGCTATTTATGGTTAATTATTGCATATCCCTTAATGACAAGGATTTTTCTACAATGTTAGGAGAAATGAATAGAATAGTTGATAAGTATCAGAAGAAACAAGGAAAAGACGATGCAAGAATAAGGAGCTTATATCTATTATCAGCACCGGGAGGAGAAAAGAATGAATAAAAAGGAAAAGCAAAAGATAATATATCCAGATTATCCAAATGGAATTTATAAATATGAGTATGTTGAAATTAATGGAATCAAGCAGTATATTCAGATAAGAGGAAAGGATAAGAAGAATCCACTTATATTGTTTGTGCATGGTGGTCCGGGTGGTTCTACAGCAGGTATGGCCCACATATTAATGGGAAGCTGGGAGGATAAATTTACAGTAGTTAACTGGGATCAAAGAAATACCTGCAAGACTTTACTTGCTAACAAGGATAGAGTGAATGAGATAGGTAAATCAGGAACTATGTCAGATTATATTAAGGATATAGATGAGATAATTTCTTATCTTCATAAAGTGTATGAGTTTGATAAGATTATTCTTATGGGCTTTTCCTGGGGAACAGTTATTGGCTCGGAATATGCTAAAGTACATCCTGAAAATGTATCAATGTATATAGGAGTTGGTCAGCTTATTAATTATGTTGAGGGATTTCAGGTTGTATGTGAACAGCTTATGGATAGAGCAAAGGCTACAGATAACAAGAAGGATATAATTAAGATTGAGAAAATAATAGAAAACATACCTGAGGATGAAAAAGCTTCAGTAGAGTGGCTAAAGCAGATAAGACAATTTTCTGCATTGGGAATGAAGTATATATCCAAAAGTACAAAAATGTATTCTCCTAAGGACTTTTATAACTCTCCATTGCTTGATAGAGCATCTAGAAAGACTTGGTTTAAACAGGATCCGAAAATGCATGAGGGTTCATATAAGACTATGTTTAACTATGATTTTAGGGATAATATGACATTTCCAGTTTCTGCCATCTTTATTACGGGAGAGGAGGATACTGCCTGCCCACACAGCTTGCTTAAAGGCTTAATTGACAGCATAGAAGCCCCAAGAAAGGAATTATATATAGTAAGTAAAGCAGGACATAATTGCTATTATGATAATGCCGAAGAGTTCTTGAGGATTTTAGTTAATGTGACAAGCTAGATATTCATACATAATGAGTAGGTTATACTGATTAGATATAATCTACTCATTATTATTGACATAGTTGTCTATAGGTGATAGACTATAAATGTCTATAAGGAATAGACGGCGTTACATAAACGACATAGATAATAAACTATTATAAAATAGCACATAACTAGATTAACTAATTAGGAGAAAACAATATGGATTATTCGCTTGGAGTAATAGAAACAAAATTTGCAAACCTAATATGGGACAATGCACCCCTTAAGACTAGCCAACTGATTAAGCTTGCTGAGGATAGCTTAGGATGGAAGAGAACAACCACGTATACTGTTCTTAAAAAGCTTAGCGATAGAGGACTGTTTGTAAACGAGGATGGAACAGTAAAGGTTATTAT
>JAGALE010000171.1 GCA_017625335.1 Lachnospiraceae bacterium | reverse complement strand
CAAGCTCATATATAGCCTTACCCATCATAGGTCCGCCTGCGATAATCTTCTCAGGTGTACCCTTGAATCCGCCTGCTGCCTCTATAAGCTCCTTATATGAGGTACCCATTCTAACCACAAAGTTAGTTGGCTCCTCTATAGCATCACCTGACACTGTAACAAGTCTATCTATAAGAGGTCTTCCCTCTCTAACGGCCTCGTAAATTGCATATACAGTATCCACATTATGAACGATACAGCCTGCGTCTGCAGGAAGCATGTTAGAATTAATGTATCTTCCTGTATTAGCGTAAATAAGCTGACGCTCTGCACCTTCAGGATACTTTGTCTTAAGAGCATTAACAATAATGTCTGTTCTGCCTGCAAGCTTCTCCTTAAGAAGCTTTATAGCCTTAGGCTTATTATCCTCGATACCAATAATACCCTTTGCTCCCGGGAACATAGTAAGTACTATCTCGAGTCCACCTATTACCTTGTCAGCCTCGTCAATTATTCTTCTATAGTCTGAAGTAAGATAAGGCTCACATTCAGAAGCATTTACAATAATAGTGTCTATCTTATCCGGCTCCTTAGGACTAAGCTTAACGTGTGTTGGAAAACCGGCTCCGCCCATACCAACAACACCAGCTGACTTAATTGCATCTAAAATCTCATCCTTAGTAAGCTCATCAAGTGGCTTACTAATAGCATTAGCTGCAAAATCCGCTTCTTCAAACTGTCCATCATTTTCAATTACAATGGAATTAACCTTTGAACCTGAAGAGGTTAAACGATTCTCAATCACCTTAACAGTACCTGAGACTGACGAATGAATATTCGCCGACACAAATCCACCTGCCTCAGCTATAAGCTGTCCTACCAAAACTCTGTCGCCCTTTTTAACCACAGGCTTTGCAGGAGCGCCAATATGCTGACTTAGTGGATACACCATATCTCCCTTAGGAAGATACTCCTTTACATCCTTATCCTCGGTAAGCTCCTTACCCTCATAAGGATGAATTCCACCTTTAAATGTAAACTTCATCTTATCGACCCCGCTAAATTTAATATGTTTATATTTTACTATCAAAATGAACAACTGCTTCGAAATCTCTGTCTCATATTTTGTTTCATCTACAGTAAGGCTCCATCCAATACCCTAGATACAAAACCAAAAGCAAATTCAGACATATATTTGGAAACTATTCATTTTGACAATCTCTCACAGTATTTTAATACATAAAGGTGTATTTTACAACAAAATTAAGCGTGTTCTTATCTATATTTAGTGTTTTTCGTGTGAAACTTGCTATTTTTTTACTAAATGTGGTTTTTTATGTCCACTAACACCTTTCATATCACAAAATGCGGATATACAGGAACAATTCCATCCTATATACCCGCACTTTCTTGGTTTTTTGCTTTGCGTGGGTATACAGCTTAGGTTCTAAGCCTTCTATACCCACAATCTCTTGGTTTTTTGCTTTACGTGGGTATACAGCTTAGATTCTAAGTCTTCTATACCCACACTCTCTTGGTTTTTTGCTTTGCGTGGGTATACAGCTTAGGTTCTAAGTCTTCTATACCCTCAATCTCTTGGTTTTTTGCTTTGCGTGGGTATACAGCTTAGGTTCTAAGTCTTCTATACCCACAATCTCTTGTTTTTTTGCTTTACGTGGGTATACAGCTTAGGTTTCGGTTCTATATACCCGCGCAAGATTATCACATGTGAATATTACGTATTATCATCCCGGACAGCAATCCGATGAGGGTTCCTGCAATAGCACCTGTTATGGCGAGAACTATCATGTAGTACATTATATTCATATTTTCCAAGGTTATTACTGCAACTATAATCTGTCCAAAATTGTGAGCTATGGCTCCACAGATACTCACTCCCGTAGCGGAAAATATCTTAGTTTTCATAACTAATAGCATTACAAGTATACTAACAAATGCTCCAGCTAAGCTATAGATTATAATCATCATATTTCCGAACAAAATTCCTGACAGAATAATCCTACCCACACTAATTATAATGGTATTCTTAATTCCCAATTTGTACAGGGAAACTATGGTTACTAAATTAGCCAAGCCAAGCTTTATTCCCGGAACTGCAAAGCCTATGGGAACCAGACTTTCTAGATAGGAAAGAATCATTGCCAAGGCAATAAAAACTCCGGTAAGGGCGATTTCCTTATTGGTCTTACCAGAGTGTTTTGTTGATGATATAGAATTTTTAGTAGTTTCTATGTTTTGGTTTTTACTCATATTACTTTCTATATTTGCTTTCTATATTTGCTTTCTATATTTGCTTTTTTGTTTTCTATAAATTGCTTTCTATTATTTAATCTTGTTACCTGTTCATATTTTTCTATTTACTACATATCCACTCTTTTCTAGGCATATTGCATTTTTCTTTTCTCCACTGCCCGGTTCTATTTGCTCTTTTACTTCATTCACTCTCTTTCCCGGGCATATAACAGTTTTCTTTTCTCCACTGCCCACAAACTCTACTCTACAATTTCAACTACCAGCTTATGGGGCAGGCATATTATGGTTTCACCTACGTTCTTTATAGTAACATGATTTTCGCACACCTTATCAGGACAATCCGCAGCGGTAACATCTACTACACCATCCTTAATCACTATCCGGTTGTTCCCCATATCTGTGGTAACCTGATACTCATAATCTTCATCTAAAGAGATTGTTTTCTCAACCTTACCATCTATGGATATCTGAACCTTTGCTCCCGGTTTTTTAGTTAACATAATATACACAAATGTTATCAATGCTATAACCAAAATCGCAACCAACAGCACTATATCTGATTTTTTAATTATTGCGCTTTCTTCCTGTTTCATATCACGCTATATTTTCCTTTTACTATTCGCTCTAGCTATGCATTCTTGCCAAGCTTTTTTTGCTCTAACTATGCATTCTAATCAAATTTCTTTATGTTCTAGCTTTGTATCCTAGCTATTCATATTTTTAAGCTGCTCAACCAGTTCTAAATCTTCCTTTGTAACTCTCATATTAGTACAGAGATTTCTACCCTCTGCTGTAGTTATACTGATTTCAATAATGCTGCCTTCTCCAATACTTCTAGTCGCATCATTAAAAAATAGTGGAACCTTTGGATGATTACTTTTAAATTTATCCACTAATCCTTTTATCTTCATTAACGCCATCGGATTCATTAATATAACCTCCTCACTAATCTTACTTTCATCAATCTAAATCTCCATATTATAGATATCATCTTTTATGAATTTTAATCTATTGCATATTATAATCTTTTATGAATTTTAATCTATTGCATATTATAATCATTTATAAATATTATCTCTTAAATTACCCCTTATTCATCATAAAGAGTACAAATGCCATAAAGCACACTATCAGCGCTCCAAGGATTATCATATACACTCCCGTACCCTTTGCTCTAAGTGGCTCATATAACTTTGTTGGGTCATTAGGATTTATGTACAATTCATAGCGCTGACCCACTGCAGGGCAGTGCGAATTAGTATATATATCGTTGCACACCTTGTAATTCTGTCCATTATAGCTAAAGCTGTATACTGGACAATAGGTTTCACTATGATTGCTATTATACTGTGTTTTTACCTCAATGCACTCGCCATTTACATACTCTGTGCAGGTTAGCTTAAGATACAGCGCGTTGTATAAGCCACCTATGATTAAGAATATTCCAATAACTATGAATAGTATGATGAATACCATCGGCAAGTTGTCTAAGCATTTTTTCTTAAACTCATCTGAACCATACTGAATTATAATACCTCCTGCAATAGCACCAATTCCCACTAAAGGAAAAAGCAGTATGGGAAGATTTCGTAGTTTAAATCCTCCCTTAGAAATAGAGCTTACCAAGCCCATTATTCCAAAAACCAGAAAATATTGTCCAAACACAGCTAAGGCCAGAGCTGTCTTACCTGTCTTGGCAAAATATATCAACAAGCCTATGGACCCTACAAACCATATTAAAAATACTATTGATATTATAGCGTCAGCAGTCTTATTTCTTCCGTTTTGACTCATTATAGTACCTCCCAACCCCCACTACTCCTTAGCCCAATCAAAAGCGTAGCCTACTGCCTTCTTCCAACCCTTTAGCCTACTTTCTCTTGTTGTCTCATCCATATCCGGAGCAAATGTTTTCTCTATTCCATAATTCATTCTTATATCATCAAAATCCTTCCAATAGCCTACGGCAAGTCCCGCCAGGTACGCCGCTCCCAAGGCTGTGGATTCTATACATACAGGTCTGTTCACAGGAACATTTATTATATCTGCCTGTGTCTGCATAAGATAGTTATTAGCGCTTGCACCACCATCAACATTTAGGGATACAAGTTTTATGCCGGAGGCCTCTCTCATGGCACCAAGCACATCACTTACCTGATATGCAATTGAATCAAGGGTTGCTCTTACGATATGATTTTTATTCACACCTCTAGTAAGTCCAACTATAGTTCCTCTTGCATAAGGATCCCAATAAGGAGCACCTAAACCTGTGAATGCAGGCACCACATAACATCCATTTGTATCATCAACCTCTAAGGCAAGTTCTTCACTTTCAGAAGCTTTTCTAATGAATTGCATCTCATCTCTAAGCCACTGAATAGCTGCACCTGCTACGAATATTGAACCCTCCAAGGCATATGTAACCTTCCCGTCTATACCCCAGGCTATGGTTGTAACCAAACCATTATCAGTAAACACCGGCTTATCTCCTGTATTCATAAGAAGGAAGCAGCCTGTTCCATATGTATTCTTGGCACTGCCCTCAGTGAAGCAATTCTGTCCAAAAAGTGCTGCCTGCTGGTCCCCCGCCGCACCAGCGATTGGAATCTGACCACCTATTATAGTTTCCTTTG
>JAGALE010000170.1 GCA_017625335.1 Lachnospiraceae bacterium | reverse complement strand
GAGTGAGAAAGTGGATCAACTAAAAGACCAAGGAAAAGAGCAATCTGCTCAGGGAAAAAAGGTATTAGTAGAAGTGGAAGACCTTTACAAAATCTACAAGGTTGGGGATGAACGAGTAAGAGCCTTAGATGGAGTAAGCTTCAATATCTACGAAGGGGAATTCATAGCAATAGTTGGTACATCAGGTTCCGGAAAGTCCACATTGCTTAATATGCTGGCTGGACTTGAGCCGCCTACCAAGGGCATGATAAAGCTTGGAAGTAAGCGAATGGATAGGATGAAGGAAAAACAACTGGTTAGAATGAGAAGAAAGCATATGGGCTTTATCTTCCAGTCCTACAATCTTATAGGAACCATGGATGCCAAGGAAAATGTAGCCATGCCGCTAATGTTTAGAGGTGTAGGTGCTAAGGAAAGAGACAAACGTGCCAAGGAAATTCTAAAGCTGATGGGACTTGGAAAGCATATGAAGCATCTGCCAAGTCAGATGTCAGGAGGCCAGCAGCAAAGAGTGGGTATTGCAAGAGCACTTGTAACAAATCCTAAGATAATATTTGCAGATGAGCCTACAGGTAACCTTGATTCAGGAACAACCAAGGAGATACTGACAATCCTTAGAGACACAGTTAATAAGAAGAATAACACCTTGGTAATGGTAACCCATGACAGGAACCTGGCACAGGTTGCAGACAGGGTTATTCATATAAAGGATGGAAAGATTAGAAAGATAGAAATAAATGATAACAAGAAGGAGATAATTGAGGATGAAGACTATTAAGAGAACGAAGAAGATTTTAGCGATAATGATGTGCATGGTGATGTTGCTTGGCTTTTCAGTTATAGCATCAGCAGAGACTACACCAAGACTTATTATTACAGGGTTTACCACAGATAAGGATGAGGTAAAGAGTGGAGATACCTTTGAGATGACAATCTCTATTCAGAATGTGTCTAAGAAGTCAGATATTTCAAATATCAAGGTTACACTTTCTACAGCAAATAATGAGATAGTGCCTGCATCAGGCTCAAGTACAATGTACATAGAAAAGATTGCTAAGGAAGAGACCTACGAGCTTAAGGTTACTATGAAGGCTGGCGCAGATCTTGCATCAAAGCCTTATGTAATGGATGTGAAGTTCTCATATGAGGACAGATACGGTTCACCTATAGAGGATGCAACCACACTTGTAATTCCTGTAGTACAGAATCAGAGAGTAAGTGTTGGAAGTCTTGATGTTCAGTCTCAGGCCATAATGGAGGGTGATGAGACAGATGTTTCATTTACAGTAAATAACCAGGGTAGAGGGGAAATCTACAATGTTAATGCCAAGATTGTAGGTGATGGTGTTGAGGCAACTAACTCTTTCGTGGGAAATGTTACATCAGGCGGTACAGGCTATGTGGATATTACAGTAACAGCTATCGATTACACAGCTGCTACAGGTACTGTACAGGCCATTATTACCTTCGAGGATAGCGTGGGAAATGAAAGCCAGATTACACAGGATATTGCCCTTGAGGTGCTTGCATATGAGGAGCCGGTAGAGGATATTGGTGCTATGGATATAATAGAGGAGCCAGCGGGTGTTAATCCAGCGGTAATAGCAGTTGTGGCAGTTGTTGTTATAATTATAGTAGCAGTAGTTATTAAGAAGAGAAAGCAGAAGAAGGAAGAGGAGCAGGATGAAATTTAGTGATATTTTAAAGCTAAGTATAGATAATCTTCGCCGTAGAAAATGGCGAACTGTCCTTACAGTTTTAGGTGTTACCATAGGTACCATATCTGTAGTTATAATGCTTTCTCTGGGCTTTGGTCTTAAGGAAACCTTAAATGCGGAGCTTAACGCAGGTGGTGGCATCAACGATATAACTGTAAGCTACAATGGTTCTGATGAGGATATGTACCTATCGGATAGTAAGGTAGCGGAATTTATGGACCTTAAGCAAATTACAAAGGCAAGTCCTAAGCTATCTGTAGCCATTAGAGTAAACACAGGAAAATGGGAAAACTCTATATGGGTAGAGGGTGTAAGTCAGGAGGAGTTAGAGGCCATACCTTTAGGACAAGGTACTTGTCCGAAGGAAGGAGAAGAATTTCAGATTATCGCAGGAAATATGCTTGTATTAGATTTCTATGATTCAAATACTTTTGAGTATCCTTATTGGGATAACAATGAGATACCTCCTGTAGATATGATGAAAGATAAGCTGTATGGCAGAATAATGAATGTTGAAAGCTTTGATGGAGTAAATCCAGATTCACTGTATTCTAAGAGGAAACAGTTAAAGATTGCAGGTGTAGTTGAGGGCGGTCCAGAAACATACAATGCATACTGCTACAGTGCTTATGTTGAGATAGAGACATTAAAGGCTTATCTGGAGAAGGAGTTTAGAGGAAAAACACTTCCTGAGCAGCCTACTGATAGAAATGGTAATCCATATAAGGAGTGGATTTACCCATCTGTAAAGCTTACCGTGTCGGATACTGCACTGGTAGAGGACACAGTAACCTACTTTAGAGAGATGGGTTATCAGGTTTCCAGTCAGCAGGAGTGGATTGAGGAAAACAATAAGGTTTTTGATATTGTACAGCTTGTGCTTGGTGGTATAGGAGCGGTTTCACTTTTGGTTGCTGCCATAGGTATAACAAATACTATCACCATGTCCACCTACGAGCGTCGTAAGGAAATCGGTGTTATGAAGGTTTTGGGCTGCGACATAGAGAATATCGGTGCTATGTTTGTATCTGAGGCAGGCTTTATCGGTTTCTTAGGTGGAGCTGTGGGGGTTGTTTTAAGCTACCTATTATCAAAGGTTGTAAATATTGTAGGAGAATCATTTATGACAGAGGCCATAGGAGTGGCAGGAAATCTTTCCTACATACCACTTTGGTTACCCTTTGTGGCAGTAGGCTTTACCATACTTGTGGGTGTGGTAGCAGGCTATTTCCCGGCTAGAAAGGCTACAAGAATTAGTGCTTTGGCAGCTATTAGAAATGAGTAGAGAATTATTTGCTTGAAGAAAAATCTCTCATAGTTTAGACTATATGATAAAGTTAAGGGGTTTGGGGCTCCATAACTCTAATATATAGGATAACGGGGGAGATACGAATCATGGCATATAATTTACTTCTTGTGGAGGACGACAAGTCCATAAGAGAGATAATTACAGATTTTTTTCAGGGGAAAAGTGAAGGAGAGATAAATATAAAAACCGCCAGCGACGGGAACACAGGCTTAGATTATATCTATGAGGAGGAGTTTGACCTTATTATGCTGGATATAATGATGCCTGGGGCTGACGGTTTTTCTTTGTGTCGTGAGGCGCGTAAGAAGAGCATAGTGCCTATAATTTTTATTACAGCCAGAGGTAGAGAGGAGGACATTCTCTACGGCTACGATTTGGGCTGTGATGATTATATAGTAAAGCCATTTTCTTTGGCAGAATTATACGCAAAGGTTAATGCATTGTTAAAGCGTTCCAAGGGATTGGTGGCAGGAAACGATATAGTGTGTGGGGATATAATCATAAATCCTGCCAGATTTACAGTTATATCAGCAGGACAAAATATTGAGCTTCCACCTAAGCAATATGCACTGCTAAAATACCTTATTGACCACAAGGATATGGTGGTAGAGAGAGAAGCCCTCTTAACTAGAATCTGGGGATATGACTACGAGGGTAATGACAGAGTGGTGGATAATCATATCAAGAAATTAAGAAGTGCCCTGGGTGAGCCGGGAAAACAGATAAAGACAGTAATCACTAAGGGTTATAAAATTGTGGGGTGATTGATATAAAATCTAGATTAAAAAAACAGAAAAGGAAAACCTTTAAGGGTATATTGATAAAAAAGCTAATTAGTACATTTTTGGTTACCACATTGGTTCTATGTGTAATGTCAATTGCATTATTTCAGGTGACGTTATATTTCCTTGACAGCAACTTTTATATGGAGGAGACTTACTCTCAGGATGCGGTGAGTTCCGTCTATGATAGTATGCTTAAACAGGGCTTTGCCATGGATAATCCTAAGGATATGGAAGAATATTATACCAGATTAAAGATGAGATTTTATTCTAATGATTATATGGCTACTGCCCTTTTGGATGGTGACACATTAGAGCCCATTTGGGATGGTGAAGAAACTGGAATTGCAGTTATAAAAGGTAAAGATAATCTAGACGAAAAGTATCTGTATTATGAGATGGAAGGGGAAGTGCCGGATAAGTACAGAGAAATTTATATGTATGTTCAAAATGGATATATGTTTGCTGAAATGGGTAAGGATCCTGTGGATGAGATAGTTGACATATACATTAAGGATAGAAAGTTTGCCTTGGGAAAAGTAAAGCTGACAGAGTATAAAAAGGGTAAGAAGGTGGTTACAGAATATGATTTTACACCTGAAGATACCACAGGATATACCCACATCCAAAATGATGAGAATGTAGATATAATGATTTCCATGGTTTCAGGAAATCCAAAGGATTCCTATCTGTATAAAGCTATGCAGGAATATATACAGAGCTTAAAAGATGGAAGATATCAGTTTACTACCTACAAAGGCTTATGGGATATGGAGACACAGTCTAGCTCTATGGTATTCCTGCCAGATGGTAGTAGAATAGTGATATGTAAGATGTTTTCCGTAAACCTATTGGAGGTAGCCTGGAAACAAATTATTATAGAATATATTATAATATACATAGTCGCACTGGCATTTGCAGCTCTTTTCGCTCGTACAAAGTACCTTAAGCTAAAGTCAGCTTATGATATGGAGGACTATCGAATAACTATGACCAACACTATGGCTCATGACCTAAAGAGTCCCCTTATGTCCATATCTGGCTATGCAGAGAATCTTAAGGCAAATATTAATACTGACAAGAAGGAGTATTACGCCGACTCTATATTGGAAAATGTCACTTATATGAATGACATAATCGCAAATGTATTAGAGCTTTCCAAGGTGGAAACTGGAACATTAAAGCTTAATAAGGTAGAGTTAAATGTAGAAGAACTAGTTGTAGAGTTAGCTGACCATTATAGGGATGCCTTAAATGAGAAATCTCTGGAGCTTAAGGTGGATGGAACACTTAAAATAAAGGCTGATAAGATACTTATCCATCAGGCTATGGATAATATAATTGGTAATGCAATAAAGTACAGTAAGGAGAACACTACCATTGAAGTAAGCCTTGAGAAAAACAAGGGTAAAGGCTTAATATCCGTATCAAATGTTAGTTCCCAGGATATTGGTAAGGATGCTGAAAATCTGTGGAAGCCATTTGTAAAGGGTGATAATTCAAGAAGCAATAAGCAGGGAACAGGAGTAGGCCTTGCAATAGTAAAGAATATACTTGAACTTCATGGCTATAGATTAAAGCTTGGCTGTGAGGAAGGAATCTTTAAAGTAGAGATAAAAATATGATAGGACAAGGGAATCGGTCAAAGAAGAACGTCGATTCCCTTGTCCTATATTTCATTTGATTTTTAGAAAATAAGTTGATTGGTAAGTAAAAATTCTCACAGCCCTTTTTGAGAAAATTTACCACAAAATAGACATTTTAAAACGTATTTGTTATTATAACCGTAAATTGCTTTACAATTTTTACGGGCGTAGCCCTTGATTATATTATGGAGGTATATAAGGTGAGGTTAAAGGATTTAGAGGGATATAATCCCATAACTATACAGTGTCATAATAACCCTGATGCTGATGCATTAGGCTCAGGCTATGGACTATATTGTTATTTTAAGGATTTGGGTAAGGATGTTAGATTGGTATACAGTGGTCCAAATCAGATTACAAAGTCAAATCTTAAGCTTATGGTGGAGAAACTGAATATTCCTATAGAATATATTGACCCGTCTAATGAGGACAGTCTAAAGGTTAGTGGACTTCTTATAACTACAGACTGTCAGTACGGAGCTGGAAATGTCACTAAGCTGGAAGCGGATTATGTGTCCACTATAGATCATCACCAGATAGAGGTTGAGGGTGGAGAGCTTTCTTACATTTATCCGGGCCTTGGTAGCTGTTCAACATTAGTTTGGAAGCTTCTTAGAGATGAGGACTACAAGATTACAGACGATAATGGTCTTGGAACAGCTCTTTATTATGGGTTATTTACAGATACTAACCAGTTTGCAGAACTTAACAATCCTTTGGATAAAGATTTAAGGGATGGAGTGGAATTTGATAATGGCTTTATCAACTTGTTTAAAAACTCTAACATTACCTTAAATGAATTAGAGATAGCAGGTGTTGCCATGCTTCGCTACAGCTTAAATGAGGAACATGAATTTGCAGTTATAAAATCCCAGCCTTGCGACCCTAATATCTTAGGACTTATCAGTGATTTCCTTCTTCAGGTGGACCAGATAAATTGTTGCGTTGTTTTCAATGAAACTTTAGACGGCTATAAATTCTCTGTGAGAAGCTGCATAAAAGAGGTAAATGCAGGTGAACTGGCATCCTTCCTAACTGAGGGCATAGGCTCAGGTGGAGGACATTATGAGAAAGCTGGAGGCTTTATCAGCAAAAAGTTATTTACAAGAAAATATGACTGCATTCATGGGGAAGCATATTTCAATAACAGGATGAATGAGTATTTCCATAGCTTTGATTTGGTTTATGCCAAGGATTACGAGGCTGATATCAGCACTATGAAGAAATATGAAAAGAAGAGGCTACCTATCGGATATGTAAATATATGGGAGGTACTTCCTGTAGGTACACCTATTATGATTAGAACCTTAGAGGGAGATATTGACCTTACGGTGGAAGAAGATTTGGTTGTCATGATAGGTATAAAGGGTGAGGTATATCCTAATAGATTAGAGAAATTTAAACGTTCATATAACTTAAGTCAGGACGAGTATTCCTATAATACTATGACGGCAACAGAGTATATACCAACCATAAAGGTAAAAGACACAGGAGAGTCTTTATCACTTATAGATTATGCAAAGGTTTGCGTTCCAAGCGGTAGTGTGAGAATATTTGCCAAGCCTATAGATAAGGGAGTTAAGGTGTTTACAGCCTGGGACAAGGAAAAATATATGCTTGGTAAGCCAGGTGACTATCTGGCGGTTAGAACAGATGACTTCCATGATGTATATATTGTGGAGCAGGAAATATTTGGAAAGACCTATCAGGAAGTGTAAGGTGTTTTGATGTTAATTTGAAAGGAAACGAGAATGGGAAATGGATATAAATACGATGCATTTATAAGCTACAGGCATGCTGAACTAGATAAATTTGTGGCTGAGACTTTACATAGAAAATTAGAGTCTTACAAGATATCAAAGAAGGTGTTGAGTAACGGTAGAACAAGTCGTAGTAAGATAGAAAGAGTTTTTAGGGATAAGGATGAGCTACCTATCACTAATAATTTGGAGGATCCAATTATTAAGGCTTTAAGCGAGTCTGAGTATCTTATCGTAATATGCACACCAAGACTGAAGGAGTCCATATGGTGTAAGAAGGAGATAGAGACCTTTATCCAGATGCATGGAAGAGATAAGATATTTGCAGTGCTTGCAGAGGGTGAGCCACACGAATCATTTCCAGAGGAGATACTTTACAGGGAAGAGAAGGTGCCTCATCCCGATGGAACTGAGACCACCAGATTGGTGCCGGCAGAGCCTCTTGCTGCAGATGTTAGAGGTAAGAGCAAGAAGGAAATTCTTAAAGCTATGGATGTGGAGCTTCTTAGGCTTCTTGCTCCTATGCTTGGTGTGGATTTTGATGACCTAAGGCAAAGACATAGAGAGAGAAAGTTTAGAAGGATAATTACCGCTACTGTGGCGGCAGCAGTGCTTTGCTTAGGTATAGGTGTGGCAAGCTCCATAGCTGCATACCACATTAATAAGCAGAAGGAACAGATAGAGGCACAGTCTGCTGAGATTCAGGCTCAGGCTGCAGAAATTGAAGCACAGTCTGAAACTCTTGCTACTCAGAATGAACAGCTGCTTAACAATCAGGCGGAGAATCTTGCTGAAGAGTCTTTAAGATATCTTGAGGCAGGTGATAGGGAAAAGGCTATAGAGCTATCCTTGTCAGCGCTTACAGAATATGAAGGAATACCTATGCCGTACACTCCTGAAGCTCAGTATGCATTGACAGAGAGTATACATTTGTATGATGCATTTGCCAGAATTAAGCCTAGGTATCAGATTATAATGCCGGCGCAGATAGAGGAATATATGCTTTCTCCAGATAAAGAACTAGTATTATGTAGAGATGTCATAGGTAATGTTGGAATATGGGACCTTGATACAAGTCATCTAATTATGTCTCTTTCTCATGAAAAGGATAATTTGTCTCTAACCCCCCATTCAGTAGCCTTTGATAGTGACCATTGTATAACCTATATAACAGAAGATAATGAATTGGTTAAGTATAGCTTCTGGGCTGAGGAAGAAATGTGTCGCATACAGCTTCAGTCTGGCGGAACTGTGATTCCACAAAAAGAAGGAATATATACTGTGGTATGTGATTATTCTAACATATGTATGCTGAAGGTGGCTGGAGATGAGGCTGAAGAGTTGGGAAACCTACAACCAAGTGAAGGCTATACTTTTACCGGTGATGTTTATATAACAAAAGTAGATGATTGGTCAAAGCTTTGTTATGTGGAGAGAAAACAGGAAGATATTGACGACATACTATCTGAAAACAAGGATATGACAGATTATTGTAGGATTCATATCTATGATTTGTTTTCCGGAAAAGAAGAGGCAGTCATCTCTGTAAATTTTGATGGAATTAATACTATGACCTTTGATGAAAACTATATGTACTATGCAGCTTCAAACTATGAGATAAATAGTGAGGATAGATTGGTTAAGTACGATATGCTGAATAATGAAGTTGTATGGGATGTTCCTATAGATACCTATGTGACAGATATATGCTTGTCTGGAAAAAATGGAGACGCTTTGCTTGCAGTAGGCTCCTTAGAAGCATTTTTGATCGATGAAAATACAGGAGAGCAGCGCAGTCGTATTGATTTTGCCAACACAGCCATAAGTACTAGCGCCATTAATGAGGATTTTTTTGAGATACTTACCCAGAAGTCAGAATACGGACAATATCGTGTGGATAGTGATATGTATGTGGTGTATGATGATTATTTTGAGGTGAATTATGACACGATAGTTGGATGTGACAATATTAAATCAGGATATATTGTTCAGGGATTAAATGATAACAAGCTTACTTATTATGAGCTAAGTAATGGTGAGGATATCGATCTTTATGAAAGGGAGTTTAACTCTGAGGGAATAGGCAGTGTAGCTGATTATGATGATGACACAGCCCAAACCTTAAATCCTGGAAAAGCAAATCTAGTTGATACTGTGCTTTATAGTGATGATAAGAAGATTGTGTTTATATCTTACACAGATAAAACTGTGGAAATATACAACCGAATTGATAAAACTCTTCTTGCCACACTATATGATGTGGATTATGAGTTGGATGTATATTATGGTAAGGATGACAAAGGAAATACTTATGTGGGCAGTTATATTTATGGATACATATTAGATGAGGAATATAATGTTATAGCCAGACCGGAGAAACTAAGAGGAGTGGATTTTGATGCAGACCTTCTCATAGTTGAGATAGGGGGGGATCAGTATGGTTGTATTCCAATTTATTCTTTGGATCAGGTGATTTCCAAGGGAAAGGTTGAATTGAAAAAGTTGGAGAAATCTAAGTACTAGGACTAACGAGCCATGCATCTAACTCATGCTGGGCATGGATTGGCTCGCTTTGTCGCGATGTGGATGAAACTTTACGGACTAACAAGCCTGCATCTAACTCATGCTGGGCATGAGTTAGCTCGCTTTGTCGCGATGTGGATGAAACTTTACGGACTAACAAGCCTGCATCTAACTCATGCTGCGCATGAGTTAGCACGCTTTGTCGCGATATACATAAAATAAAAGAAGCACGTACTTGCAAGTGAACTTGCGTACGCGCTTCTTTTATTTTATGTGCATGGCTCGTTAGTCCGTAAAGTTGTCAAAATATCCCTGGATGAGGATGATAGGTGTACCCTTGTCTCCTGAACCGCTTGTAAGGTCACAGAGTGAACCGATAAGGTCTGTAAGCTGTCTTGGAGTAGTTCCCTGAGAAGCCATATTTCCAACTAAGTTAGAATCCTTCTCCTTGATACTCTTAGAGATAGCTTCCTTAAGCTCTGCTCCGCTAAGGTTTGCGAAATCATTGTCGGCTAAGTACTTAAGCTTAAGCTCGTTAGGAGTTCCGATAAGACCACTTGTAAATGCTGGAGATACAACTGGGTCTGCAAGCTCCCAAATCTTACCCTGAGGATCCTTGAATGCGCCATCGCCGTAAACCATAACCTCTACGTGCTTGCCTGTCTTATCAAGGATGTCAGCCTGAATTCCTTCAACTAAATCCTGACACTCTCTAGGGAAGAGCTTAATCTGATCCTCTGTTGACTTGTTTGAACCAAGTAAGCCGTACTTAGTGTTGTAGCCACTTCCATCAACTGAAGCAGTTAAGATGTCATCAAGACCACATACAACCTTAGCTCCGCCTTCTCTAAGAAGTCTCTTAGTTCTTACTCTTGTATGAATATCACAGTTAATGATGCAATCTGCATAATCAAGGATAGCCTTAGCATTGTTAGCAAATATAACCTCTACCTCAGCACCAGCCTCTGTAATAATATCTGAATAGTACTGAACATAATCAACACCTGTAAACTCATGCTTATTCTCACCGAATAATTCACGATACTTAGCAAGTGTTAAAACATCTGTGTAAGGATTGATTCCTGCCTCGTCTAACTGGTCGTAAGTAAGGAGTGCGTTACCTACCTCATCACTTGGGTAGCTTAACATAAGAACAACCTTCTTAGCGCCCATTGCAATACCCTTTAAGCATATTGCAAAACGGTTACGGGAAAGGATAGGGAAGATAACACCGATAGTCTCTCCTCCTAGCTTAGCCTTTACATCAGCTGCAATGTCGTTAACTGAAGCGTAGTTGCCCTGAGATCTAGCAACGATAGACTCTGTAACTGCGATTACGTCTCTGTCCCTAAGTGAGAAGCCTTCGCTTTCAGCTGCCTCTAATACACTTGTTACAGTGATTTCTCTTAAGTCATCGCCCTGTCTAATAATAGGACCACGAATACCTCTTGATACAGTACCAACTTTTCTTTCCATGGTATATACACCTTCACCTTCTATTTAGAATACGTGTAGGTAGCACTCGTTTAAGTGCTATCGCAAAAAACACATTCATATTATACATATATGACAAGTCTCTTGCAAGAAAAAAATGTGTCGAAATGAGTAAAAGTTAATTTACTACAGTAAAGTGGTAGTGTGATAAAAGAAAGTATTTGACCAACAATGTTATTTCTGTATCGAAATCCTACAGAAAATGGATAACAAGTAATATCAAATTATTTGGTTTGAAAAATCACTCAGTTGGTTGATATGAAATGGTCTGCAATGTCGTAAATTGTAGAATTACAAGATAAAAAACTGTGAAAAGTGGAGACTATTATGGAGATTTACGGAGTAGAAGAAAAACGAGGAACAAATTATATGGCGTATACCTTAATAGATCAAGGTTTGTTCTATGAACCGGGTTATAAAGTGGCTCGCACTCAGTATAAAAAAGGATTTATAACATGTAACTATTTGAATTTTAATGGTTATGTAAGAATAGTATTCAACATCGAAGAAAAGAAGACTTTGTCGTCTGTGATTAAGAGTATTAGCCCCAATGCATTTGCGACAATCATTTTGAACATAATTGATTTTATTTTAGATATTAAAGGTTATGGCTTTATCAATATCGAGAGCGTTGATTTTCAGCCAGAGAACATATATGTGGATATGTTCAAGTTAAAACCATATTTTATATATTTACCAATTAAGATGCAGAGCACAGTAGACAGCTATCAGGCTATGGAAAACTATTTCAGAGAAAGCATGATTTATTTGATTAAAGTAAATGATAATTTGCAGGGGAAAATTGGTGATGGATTAATTCGAGAATTATCGAATCAATTTAATTCAATAGAGCAGATAAGAGAGAATATATCCAATCTCTTAGGACTAGATTCCATTGAAGAAGATAATGCATACAAAGTCGAGGAACAAGATAAAACAGAAAAAGAACATATAACCATGTCTGAAAAACTAAGAAAGATGAAAATTGAACGAAAAAGAAGAAATAAATCTTCACAAGAGATTGTGGGGACAACAGTCTTAGTTGAATACTTTAATCCCCAAATACGCATATTGAGTGTGAATCCCAAGTATAAAGTGGAATTACTTGTTGACAAGAAAGAGTATGTTATAGGTCACAAAAAGGAATTAGTGGATGGCTATATTGATAACTCAAGTGTCAGTAGAACACACTGTAAGATAGTTAATAAATGGAATAAAAATTACTTGGTTGATTTAAATAGTGCTAATGGTACTTGGATAAATGGAAAGAAAATAAAGAGCAACATAGAAATCGAAATCAGACCTGGAGATAAGATAAAACTGTCCAATTGCGAATTTGTGGTGACAGCAATACACAAAACAGGAGGAAATGATAATGGTTAAAAGAATAGTAGTAGCTTTGGAGGATGAAAGTTACGGAATGTCTTTGGCTATGAAATTTTATGCTGAATTAGATGATAATGTATTTATTATTTTGATTACTGACTTGGAATATTTGAAAGCCTATGTGAATGGTGGATTTGCTAACGATAACATCATAATTGTTGGAAGTGAATTTTATTATCAGGATATTAATTTTAGTGTGTTTGAAAATATTATCATTCTATCAGAGGAAGAGAGTGAGTTAAGCGCTTTAGAGGCAACTACCATACATATAAACAAGTATCAGGGGATGAATTTTATATATGAGAGCATAATCGGCAGAACATCTTTAAAGCAGATTGTAAAAAGTAACAATATTAAGCCAACAAGTGTTATATCAGTGTATTCACCAGTGGGTGGGTCGGGCAAAACAACCGTGGCTTATGGTATTAGCTATGCCCTTACTAAGGCATATAAGAAGGTACTGTATGTAAATATGGAGGAGCTACAGGCCTTTGGCTATCTTTTTGATAATGTTGAGTATATGGATAGAGATATGGAAAAAAAGATATCTCAGGAAGATGGAGAGCTTAGCTTTTACACAGACAGGATAACAAGAAAGTGGGTATTTGATTATGTTCCACCTACAAGGATGCCTATGCCTGCACTAGGGCTAACCAAGAAGAATTATATCCATATGATAGAGGAGTTTAAGAATACTAATGAATATGACTACATAGTGGTGGACATGACAAGCAATTTCTCTGTGGATGAGGCAACTATGATTAGCCACTCCAATAAAACTGTATGTGTAGTTATGCAAGACGAGAGTTCTATGTTCCGAATGAGAAGACTTATAGAGAGTATGGACACCTCGGATGCATCTAAGTTTTTGTTTTTATGTAACAAATATGGACAAACTAACAATACTCAGTTGAAAGATATTGATGAACAAGGGGTATATCACATAAAAGAATACATTGATTTTATTCCGGAATTGGCCAGAAAAAGCATAGTAACTGAAAATCAAATCAAAAGGTTTGAACAAATTGCACTACTTTGCATGTAAAGGAGAAGCAGATGGATAGATGTGTGGTAAGGCTAAGATTAATAGACAGAAACCTTGAAGAGGACATTGACATTCCAGTAGATATATCAGCCATAGACTTGATTATTGGATTAAACGAAGTCTATGAGTTGGGGTATGACCTATCAAGGATAAATAATTACAGTCTATCGGCAGAGTATCCCATAGCTCTTTTAAAGGGGACTACAAGGCTGGATGATTTAGGTGTTATGAATGGGACCATAATCAATGTAAGGGAATAAAAGGACACATGGATAATAAGTACAAAATAATAATATCAACAGGACAATACTATACAGAGAAGCATTTGGATGAGACGACAGAAGCCTTTTATATAGGAAATGTAGATGGATGTGACATCATATTGGATAGAGATTTTTCTCTTGATTCCTTTTACATACAGGTGGAGCTTAATGGACAAAACAGATGGCAGATTAATTGTGACAACAATGTATACATTTCTGAAGAAGGAATAATAAAGCAGATAACAAGAGAGCTAGTACATGGTGATGATTTAATCATAAAGTATAACCGAACACAAACAGAGGCTTTTAAATTAAGCTTTGTTATTGATTTTGAGACCGAGAGACAGGATTACAGGCGTGTAATAGAAATTGATGATGGTTTGGAAAAAGTAACTGTTGGTGGGTCAGAGAGCTATAACATATTCATAGATGATGAACTGATGGAGGGCAGTAGCTTTTGCTTTATACAGTATGATGGAGGACTCTATGTAGATGAAATAAGATGCAAATATGGTCTGTATGTAAATGGTAATGTAGTTAAGGATGCCATGGAAATTGTGGATTATGATTTTGTTTCTGTATTGGGATATAGCTTTTTCTATAAGGACGGAGAACTTAGAACCACAGGCAAGGGATTAATAACTGTTAACGGGCTACATTGCAATATAGAAAACCCATCCACTGGTAATCAACAGTATCCCAAGTTTTATCGAAACACACGAGTGTCAAAGCAGATAAACGCAGATAAGATACATGTGTTTGACCCTCCTAGTGAAGTAGAAAAACCAAAAGGCGGAATATTAAAAAGTCTAATTCCCGCCATAATTACATTGGCATTAACCATTGTTCTTAGAGGAATAATGGGTGGAGGTGGAACCTTCATAATACTAAGTGCCTGCACTATGACCATGGGAATAATAACTACCATTATTACCTTTATAAGTGACAGAAGAAAATACAAAAGAGACAAGAGAGATAGAGAAGAAAAGTACAGGAAATATATAGATAAAAAGCGAGAAGAGATAGAAGAGGCCAGAGAAGAAGAAAGTAGTGAGATGGAGGAAATATATTATTCCCAGCAGGAGGAATGTAATCTGGTAGAGGAGTTCTCCTACAAGTTGTTTGAGAGAAAACCAGAGGATAAGGATTTCCTTAGTATAAGGATTGGTACAGGAAATGTATTGGCTCAGAGAGTAATTGATTACAGAGAGCAGGAACAGCTGGATATAAAGGAAGGGTTAACTCAGTTGCCGGAGCAATTGGCAAAAGAATATGAATATCTAAGAGAAGTACCTATAGTGTGTGACTTAAAGGAGGCCAATGCTGTAGGTGTGGTGGGGAACGCATTTCATGCAAGAGATTTTGTGAAGAACATAATACTGGATCTATGTACAAGACATTATCATACAGACCTTAGATTAATCATAATAACCGATGAGGAAAAATCAGAATACATAAGGTGGGCAAGATATATACCACACCTTAACAATGAAAATACAAGGAATATTGTCTGCGATGAAGAGAGCAAGAACCGGGTATTTGAGTTTATGTACAAGGAGCTTTCTCGTAGAGAAGAGGATAAGAGCAAATTGCCATACTATGTAGTCTTGGTGTTGCAGGATGTTGGAATAAAGAAACATCCTATCTCAAAATATGTTAGTACGGCAGGAACATATGGATTTTCATTTGTTTTCTTTGAAGAATATGAAGAACGACTCCCGATGGGCTGCACAAGACTAATAAGATTATCAGACAGTCGTAGAGAAGGGGAACTGATTGAAGTTGATAATTCCAGTCAAAGCCTAAAATTTACTTACCACATATTAGGTGACCAGTTAGTCCAGAAGATAGCTATGAAATTAGCACCGGTTTACACGGAGGAGATAACGCTGGAAAGCTCACTGGTGAAGAATATAACCTTGTATGAGTTATTAGGAATAACCAGTGTTGGGAAATTGAATCTTGGAGAAAGATGGGGACAAAGTATGACGGAGAAAAGTCTTGCCGCTCCATTGGGAGTAAATTCCAAGAAGGAACTGGTATATCTTGACCTACACGAAAAGCACCATGGTCCACATGGATTGGTAGCAGGAACAACTGGTTCAGGAAAAAGTGAGATATTGCAGAGCTATATACTTTCCATGGCAACACTATATCACCCTCACGAAGTGGGATTTATGATAATTGACTTCAAGGGTGGAGGAATGGTTAACCAATTTAGAGACCTTCCTCATCTAATAGGAGCCATAACTAATATAGACGGAAAGGAAATAGACCGTTCCTTAAAGTCCATTAAGGCAGAGCTTAAGAAGAGACAAAGATGCTTTGCAGATGCAGATGTAAATCATATAGATGCATACATAAGTAAATTCAAAAAAGGTGAGGTTACTGAGATAATACCACACCTCATAGTAATAGTAGATGAATTTGCAGAGCTTAAAGCTGAGCAACCTGAATTCATGAAGGAGCTTATTAGTGCTGCCAGAATAGGCCGAAGTCTGGGAGTGCACTTGATACTTGCAACACAAAAGCCGGCAGGACAGGTTAATGAGCAAATTTGGAGTAACTCCAAATTCAAGCTTTGTCTGAAGGTGCAGAACAAAGCAGATAGTAACGAGGTGTTGAAATCACCTCTGGCAGCGGAAATCAAGGAGCCGGGAAGAGCATATCTACAGGTGGGTAACAATGAGATATTCGAGTTATTTCAGTCTGCCTACAGCGGAGCTCCTGCCGATGTAAGTGTAATCTCCGAGAAAAAGGAATTCTATATAGCTAAGGTACCGCTAAGTGGTAAGAGAGAGGTTATATACCGGTATAAGAATAAAAAACAGTCTGGAGAGGTGACAACACAGCTAAAGGAAATCGTTGAGTATGTAAATGCATATTGTACCAGTATGTATATACCTAAGGTGCCTGGCATATGCTTACCTCCACTACCTGAAAGTGTACCTTATATTCCGAACGGAGCTGATGGATATAAAGTGCCTATAGGAATATATGATGACCCAGACAGTCAGTATCAGGGAGAGGCGTTTGTTGATTTGGAGAACAACAACCTGATGATAGTTGGTTCCACTCAAAACGGAAAGACCAATATGCTACAGCTTATAATCAGGCATCTGGCAGGTCATTATTCTCCAGAGGAATTCACCTTCTACGTGTTAGATTTTGCATCAAGAGTTATGGTGAATTTTCAAAATCTAAATCATTGTGGAGGGGTTGTTTGTGCAGGAGAGGATGAGAAACTTAAGAATTTGTTCAAGCTTTTGAATACACAGCTTGAGCTGAGGAAAAACAAGCTATTAGAGGTAGGAGTAACTTCCTTTGCATCATATAGAGAGGCTGGATATAGAGACATTCCTCTAATTGTATTGTTTATAGATAATCTAACGGCGTTAAAGGAGCTATATCTGAATGAAAACGATAGTCTCATAAATATATGTCGAGAAGGTCCTTCAATGGGAGTTTCTGTGGTGGTAGCCAACTCTGTTAGTTCAGGATTCGGGTACAAATATTTGTCTAGTTTTGCGGAGAGAGTAGCATTATATTGTAACGACCAAAGTGAATATGGAAGCTTATTTGAATATTGTAAGGAAAGACCATCAAAGTATCCAGGGAGATGCATAATTCAAAAGAATAAACAAAAATACGAGTGTCAGACTTACATATCTTTTGACGGTGAAAGAGAAATGGATAGAGTGGACAATATGAGAAGATTTGTTTCTATTGCGAACCAAACTTACGGATACAAAAAAGCACTACAGATACCGATTATTCCTAAAATATTAACCTGGGATATTTTGAAGAGTTATATCACAACTGATGTATACATGTACCCTGTGGGACTTGAGTATAAACAGGTTTCACCATTTTACCTGAATTTGAAAGAGGTAGTTAGTCTTGGCATATCAGGAAGGGATAATTCTGGACGAACAATTTTTTTGAAAAATATAATTCGATATGCAGGTAAACATAAAGGGAAATTCAAGGTATATGTAGTGGATAGTATAGATAGAAAGCTTAAAAGTGTGTGTCAACAATTATCTGAAGTTGAGTATACATTTGTACCCGAAAAAATAAATGATTATATTTATCAGATAAAAAATGAGCTTGAACGCAGATATGAAATGATTGTAAGTGAAATGAAGATTGATTTGGATGAAGAACCACTACTTTTATTAATAAATAAAAATCAAGATGCATTAAAGGTTATCTCTGATGATAAGGAGACAATGGCTTTTTATAAAGAGATAACAAGTAAGTATAAAAATCTTAAGGTTACAATCATACAATCTCATATTACGAATTTGCCAGTTCAATTTAATGGTTTAGAGGTTCTTAAGAATATTAAGGAAAATAAAAAATACTTGTTTTTTGATGATATAGCAATGGTTAAACTAACAGAGATCAATCCACTGTTGACTAGAGATTTTAAAAAACCAATAGAACTAGGTGACGCATATTACATTAGAGAGGGAAGTATAGAAAAGATAAAAACATTGTTTGATTTGGGTAATGGATTCGAGGAATCTTTATCATAATTTTTTTAGGAGGTGACCAAATGAGTCAGATAAGAATTGCACCAGATATCATGAGAGCAAGAGCTATGCAGTACACAGCTCAGGCACAGGCTATGTCAGAGATTATTACTTCCATGGATAATTTGTTGACAGATCTTTTGTCTGAATGGGAAGGCTCTGCAAGTGAGGCTTATGCAACGAAATATGCAGAGCTTAAGCCGGGGTTCTTAGAGGTTCAGAACTTAATAGTTGAGATTGCTAGTGCTCTTAACACTACTGCAACAACTGTTGAGGAAACTGACACTACTCTTGCCGGTGGTTTCTTAGCATAGTTTATGCCGGCAGCTTGTCTGCCGGCTTATAACAAGAAGGAGAGTTATATAATGGAACATAATATAGATTTTTTGCCTTTGGGAAGTGTTGTAATTGTAAAAGGCAACATTAAAAAAATAGTGATTGTGGCTAGAGGGTTAATTATTAAAGTAAATGGACAGATGAGATTGTTTGATTATGGTGGTGTTCTCTACCCCGAAGGGATGTTAAGTGATGAGATAGTATACTTCAATCACAAGGATATAAAAAATGTAGTACATACAGGTTTTAAGGATGGTGATGATGAGCTTATAGTGGAAAATATCAATGAGTGGATTAATGAATCAGAAATTAAACATGGGGAACCATATGAAATTAATTTACAAAAATTAAAAAGTGGAACTAATAATATAGAGCAATCCTAATAAGGAGAAGGTACATGACTGCAGATGAATACAAGAAACAATATCAAGAGAACCAAAACAGATACTACATAGCAAATAAACAGGCTGAGATAGATAATATTATTAGTAGTATTAATGTTTATAATGTATGGTACGAAAAGCTTGAATCTTATATTAACCGGATTGAGGAGTACAGAGTAGAATTATATGATAATAGAAATCATGCAGAGACAGATGTTACGACAAGCAGTACATACGATGCTTGGATTGGCAAGAAAAAGAGTGATTGGTGGTCTATGCTTGGAGACTTTGTATTAACAGATTTTGTTACCTATGCAGAGTCTATAGATAATTTGCAGATTGAATTAAGAGCAAAACTGTCCGAGATAGGTGGGAAGATTACATCGTTGTGGGATGAGATTGAAGTGATAAAAGGTTTGATTAATCAAAGAAAGTAAGGAATGTGGGGTGATTAAAATGTATGACGAGTTGCTTATGAATAGAACCCAATATGGAACTCATTTGCAAAATATGAAGATGGTAAAGGACAACATTTCTCTAGTGGATAATGCTGATGTTTTGGTTGGTGATAATAATCTTGAGGCGGCAGATAAATTTGTATCTCTTTTTGAAGATATAAAATATGTAATAAGAAAGTATAAATGGCTTTTGGAAAATGATATAGGCGCTTTAGAAGATATAAAATTAACATGGGATACGGTGGATAGCAATTCAGCATCCAGCTTTTGCAATTGAGGTAAAAATAATGGGATTTAAATATAATTACGAAGATATAAGAGAATTACTGCTTGACTCTACAAGCAACACTAGGGATTGGAATACAAAACTGAATTTGCTACTTTCGTATATTAATGGCTTTGTAAATGACGAATCCTTTAAGGGTCAGGGAGTAACCAGTGCAAAGAACTATTTTAGTCAGGTTCATGGAACGATTTTGTTATTTAT
>JAGALE010000169.1 GCA_017625335.1 Lachnospiraceae bacterium | reverse complement strand
TCAACTGTCCTGCTTCAAAGTGAATATTATAAAACAAAGCTCCTACATCCTCTGCTTTAACAGGAAGATTATTCATCTCAATTAATCTTGTAATATTATCTCTGTTAAACATGAGAATAATCTTAAAATTAATTGGAAGCTTCTTACCCTTCATAAGGTCATAGATTACATGCTTTACCTGTCCCCAGCTTATATACTCTGATTCTTCAAGCTCTTTTCTCTCATCTTCATCGTAATAATCCATATTAAGCTTACCACCGATAAAATAGTCCAAGGCTCCCTTTACTCTAGCCTCATACAGATAAAAGCTGTCAAAACGCTCATTAACAAGAAGCTGATTCATATATTCTTTTGTATCTTCTATATCGTAGCTTTTCATATCTTCTTCCTATATTTATATAAATTAGTAAGAGTTTAATGATCAAGAAAAATTTACTTCAAACCTAGTTAAGCTCTATCATAATAATATGTCTATCACCAATTGGATTTACAACATGATTTAAGCTTAAAACCCCTGGTATATTCCCCATAAAGTCATAGGTATAAAGTGAAGCGTCATAGTCAGTAGCCGCAAACTCAAATGTACCTGTTATATTTTTTGATGCCTCGTCGGCCATAAGCTGTTCTATCTCAGAATACTCGTAAACCATATCATTATAGTCATAATAGTTGTACTTTTCACCCTCACACTTTACGAATATATCCTTGTTCCATGTATGAGTATCATCCATTTCATCATCTGTTATATTAAAATATGTGTGTGTAACGAATTTTCCTGTATCAGGAATAGGATCATCCCAGGTTGAATCAACCTGATACCACTCACCATCTAAACACACTGCATTCCAAGCATGAAGCTCCCCGTTAGCAGAGCCTGTAATTATTTCATTATCAACCCCTGCACATGTAAGCAGCAATCCCATAGCTTCTGCATAACCATTGCAAACAGCCACACCGTGAATCAAAACACCATATGCTCTAAATGCATATTCCTTACTTCCATCCTTCTGACCGTATCTGCAATTTGCTACAATATAGTCATGTATGGCAACCTCTTTTTCATAATCGGTCATACCAGGCTTAATAATAGCGTCTAAAATCTCCACTGTTTTATCATATAATTTATTAGCACCAGGCTTACCCTCAGGAATTGGGGTACCATTTAAATACTTATCCATAACATAGAAATTATCCGATATCTCGTAGTGCATGGTAATCTTTTGCTTCTTACCGGTTTTTGTAGTAATTACATACTTATCAACCATACCATTAACGCTACATACATAATCATTTATTTTTACTAACTCATCCTCTGATATACCGGATATATAAAATGTTCCCTTAGTCTTTCCCTCATCTATCTGACCATTAATTATCTCTGATAATTCTATTACATCATATGCCGTTATCTCAGGATTTAACTTAGCCCCCAAATCCCACTCATAAAAAATGGCAAATCCAATTATTATAAGTATTATTATAGGTACAAACCAATATACCTTTTGTCTATTCTCCTCCATAATAATTCCTCGTATCAATTATTCATTATCATCATCATTAGTTTCATCTTCATCCTGCTTATTAGCCATACGACCAGTAACCAAAAGTACTATGGTAAGAACCACTGAAACTATAAGACATATAGCAACTAAAAGTGGCTTTCCATTATCACCTGTTGCCGCCATCAACAATGTATATAAATCTAACATAATTTCCTCCAAACTTGTAATAAGTAATATGTATTTTTATAATCCATAATTAGATTGTTATGCACATATTATACAACACAATATGCAACTACATTATTTTAAAACAATATAATTTCATATTCAACCTATTTTAGTGTAATAATTATTATATTTTTTGCAATATATAAACTAGACTCTATTTACCTTTTTTCAATAATTCAGCTCTTGTAGCTTCAATTCTTTCTTTTGCCTCAGTAGGGTCATTAATCCCCATAACCGAAGACTCCATAGGACAAAATCCTGTATTGTCTCGATTTCTAATTGCAGGAACTAAACTATCATAGCTTACATCTATGTTATAACGCTGTAAAACATCATAGGCGGGCTGACTTAGTACAACGGCATAAATAGCTTTAACCTTCATTAATACATACAAGAAGGCAGCCGCTTTACCCACAACCTTATCACAAACATAAGCCTCTTCAAAATTAATGTCCTGCTCTATCCAATCAAGTAATGGCTTTACCCCACGCTCCTTGCTATTATACTCAATGTCATCCTTTATTATAACGCAGGTATATCCTCCATTAATCAATATTTCTCTTGCTCTATTCAAATTTTCATCCATTAATGACTTCTCCATTTTATACTAAGAATTTCTCTATCTAACAAATATATTAGAAACTCTTATACCATATTAATCAACTATATATATAATCTCCGGGATATTAAGCCCCTTTGGATTTTATTGTATTATCACTACCTAATATCTTAAATTCTATTCCTTTAACTCCAACAATGTCAACTAGTAAAATAATTGATTTTCCCTTGAAGCAGCTTAAAATATGTTGTACAATAGCATTTTAGATAATACTGATAAAATAAAGAATGTGAGGTACATATTATGGCACAGCTTTGGGGTGGACGATTCACCAAAGAAACTGATAAATTAGTATATAACTTTAACGCTTCTATCTCATTTGATCAGAAGTTTTATAGACAGGATATTCGTGGAAGCATAGCTCATGTTACTATGCTTGCCTCATCCGGCATTTTGACCGATGACGAAAGAGATCAAATCATAGCAGGCTTAAATGGAATTTTAGCTGATGTTGAAAATGGAACTCTTGAAATCACTGATACCTATGAAGATATTCACAGCTTCGTGGAGGCAAATCTTATAGATAGAATTGGTGATGTAGGTAAAAAGCTACATACCGGACGTTCTAGAAATGATCAGGTTGCCCTTGACATGAAATTATATACAAGAGATGAAATCATTGAAGTTAAGTCTCTTGTTGTAAACCTTATGAAGGTTCTTCATCAGCTTATGAAGGACAACATTAACACCTATATGCCAGGCTTTACACATCTTCAGAAGGCAC
>JAGALE010000168.1 GCA_017625335.1 Lachnospiraceae bacterium | reverse complement strand
TAAAAGGGAATTATATTGGTATAAACAAGGATTATGTAATTGTTGAAAATAATGGTATTGGGTATAGAATATTTACTTCTGGAGCTACTATGGCTGAAATGCCGAAGATTTCTGAAGAAGTTATGAAGCTCCTCAACGAGCGAGATGGTCTTGCACTTGGTATCTGTAATGGTTTCCAGGCACTTATCAAGCTTGGTCTTGTGCCTTATGGAGATATCAGACCACAGACAGATGACTCTCCAACTCTTGCTATGAACAGCATTGGTCGTCATCAGTCTAAGATGGTTTATACTTAGGTTGTTACAAATAAGAGTCCATGGCTTAAGAAAGCACAGCTTGGTGGAGTTTATACTGTACCTATTTCACATGGTGAGGGTAGATTTGTTGCCAGCAAGGAGTGGATTGACAAGCTTTTTGCTAACGGACAGGTTGCAACTCAGTATGTAGATGTTGATGGAAATCCTACTATGGATGAATATTACAATGTAAATGGTTCATACTACGCTATAGAGGGTATTACAAGCCCAGATGGTAGAGTGCTTGGTAAGATGGCACATTCTGAGCGTAAGGGAACAGCTGTTGCAGTTAATATATTTGGAGATCAGGATCAGAAGATATTCGAATCTGGTGTAGAATATTTCTCATAGAATAATATTCTAAAATTTAAGCCACGATCCGTGTAGTAATTACATTATGATTATACACAGGTCGTGGCTATATTTTTTGAGGTGTTGCATATGAGTACCAAGAAAAAAATAATATTTTGTTTAATAATGCTTGTTGCTGTTATTTTTGTAAGCTTTTTCGAGTCTGTCATTGAGACTAAGGATGGTAATCCTCCTACAATGACAGTAGATACAGAAGAGGCTTCTTTTAGTGACGCCGAAGAAGTGTTAAATGACCAGCCGCAGACGGATTCTGATGCTGTTTCTACTGAGGTTGTTGAAGATGTAATTGATTCGGAAACATTGTATGGGGTTGATTATGCGACCTATGAAGAATTAATGGCGATGATTGAAACAATGACTGTTGAAGAAAAAGTTGGTCAGATGTTTTTTGTAAAAAATGATGGAAGATTTACCTCGGAAATACTTGCAGAGTATCCAATGGGAGGTATAATCCTTTTTGCAGGTGACTTAAAGGGTAAATCTGTAGTTATGCTCAATGATTATTTGACAGCATTCCAAAATGATACAAAAATACCATTATTTATCGGTACTGATGAAGAGGGTGGAAGTGTAATAAGATTAAGTGGTTATCCGACCTTCGTTGCAGATCCATATCAATCGCCTAAAGCACTGTATGCACAGGGTGGTTATGAGGCTATCGAGGCAGATACTATTTCTAAAGCACAAACACTTTTGGGATATGGTGTAAATGTTAACTTTGCTCCTGTTTGTGATGTTTCACTTAATTCGGGAGAATACATGTATCAGAGAACTTTTGGAGAGACGGTAGAAGAGACCTGTACCTATGTTGACTTAGTAGTTTCTGCTATGAAGCAGGAGAGAATAGGCAGCGTGCTTAAACATTTTCCTGGATATGGTGGCAATGGGGATACACATAAAAATGTTATACATGATACAAGAAGTCTGGAAGAATTTCAGACGGTAGATTTATTGCCATTTAAGTCTGGAATTGAAGCAGGTGCAGATTGTGTTTTGGTTAGTCATAATGTAGTTGAATGTATGGATGCACAGTGGCCAGCTTCCTTATCAGAGGAGGTTCATAGGATTTTAAGAGAGGACTTGGGCTTTAAAGGAGTTATCATAACAGATGATCTTATGATGAGTGGAGTGTCTAGCTATGTAAGTGATGAGGAGTCGGCGGTAAAGGCGGTTCTTGCAGGTAACGACATGATTCTTTCTACGAATTATACTGTTCAGTATCAGGCTGTTTTGGAGGCTGTAAATAATGGAACTATCTCACAGGAAATTGTAGATGAAGCGGTGCTCAGGGTACTTATCTGGAAAAGAAATTTAGGAATAATATAAATTATTGTTGATGTATAGTGAAAAAAATATGAACTGTATTGATTTTATTTTTTGTTGTGTTACAATTTTAAAATCAATACAGTTTTATTTTAAACTAATAGGAGGAGTACATATGGATAAGATAGAATCACTTATGATGAGTAATCTTTGCAGATACAAAAGATTAAATGAAAAGAAAATGGAGGCAGTTACTCACAAGTATGACTTAAGAAAGATAGATGTTGATATTATTATTTTTCTCGCTAATAGTGGTGATAAGGATACTGCAAAGGATATT
>JAGALE010000011.1 GCA_017625335.1 Lachnospiraceae bacterium | reverse complement strand
GTTCCACTTTTTAGTAAGGAGCATCATGGCTCCGCACATAGCCGGTACTCCTGTGGTGTAGCTTATAGCCTGTGAGCCAACCTCCTTAAAGCATTCCTCATGGTCACACACATTGTAGATATACCAGGTTTTATCCTTACCGTCCTTCTTACCTGTGAATATACATCCTATATTAGTCTTGCCCTTAGTTCTAGGTCCAAGAGAAGCAGGGTCCGGAAGAAGAGCCTTTAAAAACTGTATAGGCACAATATCCTTACCCTCGTAATTAATAGGTGTTGTGGAAAGCATTCCCACATTTTCAAGACATTTCATATGAGTAAGGTAGCTCTGTCCAAATGTCATAAAGAATCTGATTCGCTTAACCTCCGGAATATTTACTGCAAGGGACTCTATCTCCTCGTGATGAAGAAGATACATATCCTTCATTCCAACCTGTTCAAAATTGTACTCTCTCTTAATGCTCATAGCAGGTATCTCCACCCAATGTCCATCCTCCCAGTAGCTTCCAGGAGCAGAAACCTCTCTTAGATTTATCTCAGGATTAAAGTTTGTAGCGAAAGGATAGCCGTGGTCACCACCATTACAGTCTAAGATATCTATAGTTTCTATCTCATCGAAAATGTGCTTCTTGGCATATGCACAGTAAGCCTGAGTTACACCAGGGTCAAAGCCAGAACCAAGCAAGGCTGTAAGTCCCGCTTCTTCAAATTTCTTCTTATATGCCCACTGCCAGGAATAGTCAAAATATGCTGAAAAGCCCTTTTCCTTACATCTTTTCTCGTATATGGCCTTCCACTCTTCATCCTCTATATTTTCAGGCTCGTAATTAGCAGTATCCATATAGTTTACTCCACACTCCAAGCAGGCATCCATGATTACAAGGTCTTGATATGGAAGTGCGATATTCATTACAAGCTCCGGCTTGTAGCTGTTTATAAGCTCAACAACCTCCTCCTTCACATCCGCGTCAACCTTAGCAGTTGTGATTACTGTCTTAGTAGTAGGGCGAAGCTTATCAGCTAATGCATCACACTTTTCTTTGGTTCTGCTGGCTATACATATCTCTGAAAAAACCTCACTTACCTGACAGCATTTTGATATAGCAACTGTGGCAACTCCTCCACATCCGATTATTAATACTCTACTCATTATCTCTCCTCCATATTCTGTAATAATGCAAGCATAAGCTCTCTTAATATCTTGCAGGCAAGAGCGGTTGAAGCTCCTGACATATCAAGCATAGGAGCAAGCTCATTGATATCAGCCGCGATAACATTTGCCCTAGACACCTTTAACACTGCTCCAAGTAATTCCTTAAAGCTTATTCCCCCTGCCTCAGGTGTTCCTGTTCCCGGAAATTCTGAGGGGTCTAAGCAGTCAAGGTCTATAGTTAAGTAGACCGGACATTTTTTGCTTTTAAGCTCCTCTAACAGCTCATCTAAGCCGTTCAAATCAAATCTATGCATATCAGTGTGCTCTTTTGCAAACCTAAACTCATCCCGCTCTCCGCTTCTTATGCAAAACTGATGTATCCTTCCGTCTCCCATCAAATCGTGGCAACGCCTCATAACGCAGGCGTGGCTTAAGGTGGCTCCAAGGTAATCCTGTCTCAAATCTGCATGGGCATCAAAATGTATAATATGCATATCAGGATATTTCTTAAGAGCCGCTTTAACCGCCCCAAGAGTTACAAGATGCTCCCCGCCCACCATAATAGGCAGCTTTCCATCATTATGTATAATGTCTGCTCTTGCTTCTATATCATCTAATGCCACACGGGAATCTCCAAAGCAAAGCTCCAAATCTCCACTATCAAACACCTTATAATCCACAAGGTCCACATCCTGATATGGACTGTAGGTTTCCAACCCGAAGCTCTCATGTCTTATTGCGCTGCTGCCGAATCTGGCTCCTGGTCTATAGCTGGTTGTGGAATCAAAGGGGGCGCCAAAGAGTACGATTTTTGCATCATCATACGAAGAATCGCATCCAATGAAGGTTTCGATATTCGGTTTCATCCTTCCACCTC
>JAGALE010000167.1 GCA_017625335.1 Lachnospiraceae bacterium | reverse complement strand
AGATTAGAACCAGAGACTTTGAAGGCGACAAGGTGGAGATTGAAGCAGGTCAGACCTTTACACTTACTACTAGAGATATAGTAGGTGACAATACTATCTCATCTATTACCTACAAGGATTTGGCCAAGGATGTTGAGATTGGAACTAAGATACTTATCGACGATGGTCTTATTGAGCTTAAGGTTAAGGATATAATCGATGAGGACCTTGTGTGTGATGTAATTAACGGTGGATTCGTATCTAATCACAAGGGTATTAATGTACCTGGGGTTCACCTTAATATGCCATATATGAGCCAAAAGGATATCGATGACATATTATTTGGTATTAAGCAGGATGTTGATTTCATCGCAGCTTCATTTGTTAGAAGTGCAAAGGATGTTCTTGAGATAAGAAAGCTTCTTGATGATAACGGCGGAAAGGATATTAACATCATTTCTAAGATTGAGAACGCTGAGGGCGTTAAGCATATAGATGACATTATCTACGTATCGGATGGAATTATGGTTGCCCGTGGTGATATGGGTGTTGAGATTCCAGGCGAGGAGGTTCCTGTAATTCAGAAGATGATTATCCGTAAGGTTTATAATGCGGGTAAGCAGGTTATTACAGCCACTCAGATGCTTGATTCTATGATGAAGAATCCTCGTCCAACCAGAGCGGAGACTACAGATGTTGCAAATGCTATCTATGACGGAACTTCTGCAATTATGCTTTCAGGTGAGACAGCAGCAGGACTTTATCCTATTGAGTCAGTTCAGACCATGGTTAGAATCGCAGAGAGAACTGAGGAAGATATAAATTATAGAGGACGTTTCTTCCAGATAGAAAGAAGAGCTAATAACAATGTGACAGATGCGGTATGTCATGCAACCTGTACTACAGCTATAGATCTTAATGCCAGCGCTGTTGTAACAGTAACAAAGTCAGGAACATCAGCTAGAAATATATCCAAGTATAGACCTGTATGTCCTATTATTGCAGGTACAACCAGTGATAAGGTTTGTAGACAGCTTAATATGTCCTGGGGTGTTGTTCCTGTGCACCTTGAGGAGAAGAATGAGATATTCGAGCTCTTTGATCACGCTGTTGAGGCGGCAAAGGACAGTGGATTCCTTAAGAGTGGAGAAACCGTAGTTGTTACTGCAGGTGTTCCTCTTGGAGTATCAGGTAACACTAATATGATTAAGGTACAGGTGGTTGAGTAAAGCATATTTGATGAGTTATAGATTGTGTTAAATAGTTATGTTAGTGAGGTAATTGATGAAGATAACATATGATGAGATAAAAAAGAACGACACTATTAATACCTATATTAAGCAGGCTGATTTAAATCTTAGAGCCTTAGGCTTTACAGAGCACAGCTTTCCTCATGTGTGTAAGGTGGCTGAGATGGCAGGTATGATTCTTGAAAAGCTTGGTTATGATGAGCATCAGATAGAGCTTGCCAAGATTGCAGGCTACATGCATGATATTGGAAATGTAGTTAATAGAATCGACCATGCACAAAGTGGTGCGGTTATGTCATTTAGAATCTTAGACAAAATGGGTGCTGATGATGAGGATATAGCAACTATTGTGGCTGCTATTGGAAATCATGATGAGTCAACAGCATTTCCTGTTAATCCGGTGGCGGCAGCCCTTATCATAGCAGATAAGTCAGATGTTAGAGAGAGCCGTGTAAGAGATACAGCAGATATTACATCTGATATCCATGATAGAGTTAACTATGCTGTTAAGGAGCAGCTGCTGACTGTAATTCCTGATGAAAAGAAGATAGTACTTACCCTGGAGATTAATAATGACATCAGTGAGGTTATGGAGTACTTCGAGATATTTATGGGTCGTATGAAGCTTTGTAAGAAGGCAGCTGAAAAGCTTGATATGAAGTTTAAGCTTATAATTAACAGCCAGGAGATGGCTTAAGCCTTTCGAAAAATAGTTAAAGTATAAATGCCAAAATTATATGGCGAATATTTTGTAAAGTTGATATAATAGATTTGTTCTGAGTGAATATCTTGGAGCAAATCTATTTTTTTAAAACCAAGTTACACTTATAGAAAAATAAAGAAAAGAGGCGCATGAAGAATGTATAATCCAAGCTCCCTGAAGGCAGAGGAATTTATTAATCATGAGGAGATAATAGATACATTGGCATATGCTGATGCCAACAAGGACAATCTGGAATTAATAGACCAGATACTAGAGAAGGCAAAGGAGAGAAAGGGCTTAAATCATAGAGAAGCTTCTGTTCTTCTGGCCTGCGATAACAAGGAAAAGATAGAGGAGATGTATGCTTTAGCCCAGCAGATTAAGCAGGACTTTTATGGCAATCGTATAGTAATGTTTGCTCCTTTATACCTGTCTAATTATTGTATAAATGGATGTGTGTACTGTCCTTATCACATTTCAAATAGACACATTGCCCGTAAGAAGCTTACTCAGGAGGAGATTAAGCGAGAGGTTATAGCACTTCAGGATATGGGACACAAGAGACTTGCCCTTGAGGCAGGTGAGGACCCTAAGAATAATCCTATAGAATATATTCTTGAGAGTATTAAAACTATTTACAGTATCAAGCATAAGAACGGAGCCATTAGAAGAGTAAATGTTAACATTGCCGCAACTACAGTTGAGGAGTATAGAATGCTTAAGGACGCGGGAATTGGTACATATATTTTGTTCCAGGAGACCTATCATAAGGAAAGCTATGAGAAGCTTCATCCTTACGGACCTAAGAGTAATTATGCATACCACACTGAGGCTATGGACAGAGCCATGGAGGGTGGAATAGATGATGTAGGTCTTGGAGTATTATTTGGACTTGAAATGTATAGATATGAGTTTGCAGGACTTCTTATGCATGCAGAGCATCTTGAGGCAGTTCACGGTGTGGGACCACATACAATTAGTGTTCCTAGAATCAAGAGAGCAGATGACATCGACCCAACTGCATTTGACAATGGTATAGATGACGAAACATTTGCCAAGATATGCGCCCTTATAAGAATCTGTGTTCCATATACAGGTATGATTATCTCCACTAGAGAAAGTCAGGCAGTAAGAGAAAAGGTGCTTAAGCTTGGCGTGTCACAGATTAGTGGTGCATCAAGAACCAGTGTAGGCGGTTACTGCGAGGAGGAACCGGAGGAGGAAAACTCTGAGCAGTTTGATGTAAGTGATAAGAGAACCTTAGATGAGGTGGTTAAGTGGCTTATGGAGCTAGGGTGTATACCAAGCTTTTGTACCGCCTGCTACAGAGAGGGTAGAACCGGTGACCGCTTTATGAGCCTGTGTAAGTCAGGACAGATTCAAAATTGTTGTCAGCCTAATGCTCTTATGACATTAAAGGAGTATCTGATGGATTACGCTTCCGAGGACACCAAGAAAATAGGTGAGGCTCTTATTCAAGCGGAATTAGAGAACATTCCTAAGGAAAAGGTTAAGGAAATCTGCAAGGAAAACCTTGCTAAGATAGAGCAGGGAATTAGAGATTTTAGGTTCTAACTGGTATACTGTTAGTGACCAATTATTATTGAAAGTTGAAAATGGTAGAAAAAAGTGGTAAGTTATTCAAGTGAGTAGCTTACCACTTTAATATATTGTACAGGGGAGGATTTATATTTATGAAGGAACAAAAGAAGGGCTCCATAGGAGCGCTTGTATTCGGATTGATTATCGTTGGTGCAATAATAGTTCTTTATGTGGTGACACATATTGACCTTATGTTTCACAAGCCGGTGGATTTGATGGAGCATATTGCCAAGGAGGGAGAGCCTGTTAAGGGCACTTACGTTTCCATCGGAGTTGATGGAGTTGTGGATTGCTATGCAGAGACTAAGCATAGAATTAACGGTATTATTCCTATAGGAACTGACAGACATTATCTTCTTTGGTTAGAGGATGGTTCATTTATATCTCTTCAGGCAAAGGGCAAGAAGGATATAGAGAAGTTAAATAAGATTATGAACGAAACTCAGAGATATATTAATGGAAATGCAACAGAATTACCTGCAAAGTATGAGCTTTCAGGAGTTATCTCAACTATGGATTCTGAAATTTCCGGCTACTATCGTCAGGATTTAAGCTACTGGGGAATTGATTCTACAGTGGGAAAGATTTACTATGTTCAGATAGACGAGACACAGACTAAGCTCTCCTCATGGCTTATGATGGGATTTTTTGTGGTTATTGAGATTATCTGTATAATCTCATTGATTAAAGAGATAAATGAAAAGAAGCAGGCTAAGCTTGCAGCTAAGTCGGCAACTATGAGTGGTCCAATGACAGACGAAAATAATAATTTATATAGCTAAAATAATTGGTTGTAAAGGCTTGGGTCCTATCGTAGGAATCAAGCCTTTAATTATAGAAGAAAAAACGGAAATAATCGACTAAAGATTCGTTGTCAAATTAAGTGATATGTGGTACATTATTTGTAGAAATTTTTTCTAAGTGGCCTATGAAAATGTTATGGCTAATGATGCTTCGTAGCATTTGAAATAGGAAATTATTATATTCAGGAGGTAACTTATATGTCACAGGATATAGAAAACAAGGTTGAGGAAAAGGCGACTGAAGAGGTAGAAAAGGAGCTTGAAGCACCTGTAGATGATGAGGGGGATGGTCTTGATGAGGAGGATTTAATCGAGGCTGGCTATAAGGTTCATAAATTCTCACTTTTTGACTCACCTATTGAGATTGCAACTATTGCATTTATGGCTGTATATGTAATCTACAGCTTGATTATGTTTGCGGTTAACAACACAGGAGGAACAGATCTTCAAAGTATATTTAATTTCCTTTTCGATTTAGTATGGAAGGTAGTGCCAGGAGTAATTCTTATTGTTGCTTGCGAGATTCATGAGAAGACAGAGCTTCTTGAGTATAACCTTAGTCTTAACTCAGAGTATATGGCTAGGTATCAGATGGATCTTCTTGATAAGATTGATGATATAGACGAGAAGAATTAAATATGTGATAGTGAAAATGGGACATGGAGCATATTCTATGTCCTATTTTTATTGTTTGACGAGAGGTAAAATGATATAATTTAGTTATGAGGAGACTAGAGAGAAGATGGCACAATATATTGAATAAGGAGGCAACGCTATGAGTTTAAATTCTACACCACAGGCTAACAGAATACATATAGGCTTTTTCGGAAGAAGAAACGCAGGTAAGTCCAGTGTTGTAAATGCTGTGACAGGGCAGGAGCTTTCAGTGGTATCCGATGTAAAGGGAACAACTACAGACCCGGTGACTAAAGCTATGGAGCTGCTTCCTATGGGTCCGGTGCTTATAATTGACACTCCGGGCTTTGATGATGAGGGGTCTCTAGGGGAGCTTAGAGTGAAGAGGACCAAGCAGATACTTAATAAAACTGACGTGGCGGTTTTGGTGGTGGATGGAACAGTAGGTCTTACAGCTGTAGACGAAGAGCTTATCAAAATATTTAAACAAAAGGGCTTAAATTATATTACTGTATATAATAAATGTGACCTTATGAGTGTAAGTGATATGATT
>JAGALE010000166.1 GCA_017625335.1 Lachnospiraceae bacterium | reverse complement strand
TCATCTTTATACCATCTGAAGCATTGCCCACAATTAAATGTTTTATCTAAATCTATTTCATGTTTTTGTATATTATCTATAATGATATATCCATTACTATCTAGTATTATTTGCATTTTTTCTTACTCCATATCCTTTTTCGTCTATGTTAAATCCTTGATTAATTAATGTATTTATTCTTTCATGTATTATCTTAGTAGCTTTTTCAATTGCTTCTTCCTCTGTTTCAAAAATCCATACACCAAAATTATTAAGTACTCTCTCTATATTTGATAACTCAAACACAAACTTTCTTATGCTATGCAGTTGTGTATGACATACCATGTTTCTATCACATCTGCCTATCTCATTTTTTGGATACAGTTTATCAAATAGTTCCTTATGATTAAGACAAAAGTCTCCACATGTTGTTATAGGTTCATACAATGTAGTACCAAGTGGTACTGGTAGTGTTATTACTTTTCTATCTTCACTTATATATGTCATTTCTTTTTCCTCCTCTATATACTTATACCTTACATAAGCTACTCCATTATATACTTGATGTGCATCATATAACTTAACTGCTTTACCCTGTAATGTATATTGCCCTTCTTTTATATCTCCAATGAATCCATGACAACCATCTTGTTTCAAATTGCATATAATATCAGACGTTACACATATAATGTTTGTCTCTGATGTTTTTTCTGCCCAAAAGTCCACTTTATTTATTTTTCCCCGTCTAAAATATACGCGTGTTAGTTTAATTTCTTTTTGTATTTTATCATTAAATTTGAAGCTATATATCTGATTTGAATTGTACTGCCTCATATTATTTAGCCTTTCTTATATTATATTAAATTTACACCTATTATATATAAAAGTATACAAAAATAGTACATCTTTAACCAAGATGTACTATTTTTAATCCAACAGTATTCTTTTATGGCTATAAGTTTAACAGACTTATCCTTAAATTATTGCTGTATGAATACCAGGTATTAGCGATGCGGAGAGGGTTCGAACCTCCAGACCTCTTTTACAAGGCACAAATCCTTAGCAGGGATTGCCGTTATAACCATTTCGGTACCGCACCATATTTAATGTGGCCTTGCCTATCCTTTAATCTTAGACGGTGTACCACATGAGGTTTAATACCTTACACCCTTTTGGCTAGACCTATAAAACAGGACTAACGCTGCACAAGGGACTCGAACCCTCAATGCGTTTTACCGCAACGCCGGTTTTCAAGACCGGTGCCTTACCAATTAGGCTAATGCAGCTTATCTTACATAATGACCTACAACAGTATTCTTTAAAATTGAAAAGATTTCAAGTCTTCTTATTTTTATATATTTGCTGTTTGAATACCAGTAAGTTATTATTAATTTATTGATTATTCTGCTCTAAACAGTTTGAGTTTTCGATTAACCACTACTTGCTCACTTATCTAGACCCAAGGTTATCATCCTAAGAGTTGGCTTGAAACTTTATGGCTCGGAAGGCTGAACTCTCAATGTTGAACCTAGAGCTGATGGTCAGATTCGAACTGACGAGGGATTTCTCCTCCTGCTTACAAGGCAGGCGCAATCAACCACTATGCGACATCAGCGTAATATCCACAGTATACTTTTTGGGTTTAAGTTTACCAGACTTATCCATAAATAATTGCTGTATGTATACCAGATATTATTTATATTTCAAACTATATTGCTTTATCCATGTACTTACTGTACTCTGACTTCTATCATACATCTTTGCTATTTGTTTAACTTGTATATTTCTATCTAGCAATGATTTTAACTCTTCTTTTGATGGTTTTGGTGATTTTCCTTTTGCTGCTACGTTTGCGCAGGAGTTACACAACCCATCTTTAGTAGTTGCAATAACTAAGCATCCACAGCCTAAGCATATTTTATTTTTATCTTTATTAGTTGTTTTCGACTTATAAGATATACGAATCCTATCAATCTCTACTGTCGTATTGTATTCTTTACATTTTATGTGCTTCCTAGTTTTTGAAGTATTTTCCTTTGGTAATTTTATTATATTATTTAGTACTCCATCTACTATCCAATATTCCTTACCATCTGGCTTATATGCCTCTTCTCCATCTATATATGCATCTCTATCAAATCTTGTTCTGAATACCTTATTATCATACTGTAATTCTAATAGTAATTGCCATCTATGTCCATATGCTATGTTTCCATTTTGACATGCACGAGTTATTAACCCGTATATACTATGTAGATTGATTGCATAGTCTGTACTATCATCTAACCATTTTACTATTTCTCTCTTTGAGTTAAATACTCGTATTGGATTAAATTGCTTGTCATACATCACTATCCGTAAAGGATAATTACTATCCCTCCGTATTTCAATACCAACTGACTTAAGTATCCTTAATATAGTCTGCCCACTAACTCCAAGTTCATTACCTATATTCTTAGCTGATAACCCACTTTTGTATGTGTCAGTTATATATCTTATTTCACTATCTGATAACTCTAATTTAGTACATCCGGCTCCTCCAACAGTAGAATTATATCCACTATAGTAAGTATTGTATTTAGCTATGTATTCTACCTCTTTTTGATTTAGTTTGTCTAAATCAAAAGTACCTAACAATTCAATATAGAAATTATCACTACCATATTTTCTCAAGGCTCTGTAAAATTTATGATTATAAATATAATCGCACGTTACATAGTCAACTGCATAAGCTTTTCTGATATGTTCAGAGAATCTATATTCAAAACCTTGTGTTGTTTTTCCTATGTACTGTTTTCCGTTTACTTTATTAGTAATTAAATATATCTCACCTGTCATCTTATGTCACCTTAGCAGTGCAGGAGATATTTGAACTCTCAGCCCCTTTCAGGACACTGGTTTTCAAGACCAGGACTCCTCCCCACTAAGACACTGCACCGCATACTTTATAAGTGTACTTTTACTACCACTGTAAAGTCCGTGTTTGAAAAGTACAAAGTCAACTCGACTTAGCGACGCAGACAGGACTTGAACCTGCACACCGTTCTAGACGAGGTTCCTCGGATTAGCAATCCGCCGTCTTACCAATTAGACATTACTGCGTCATATTAAATTAGCTGGCAGACAGATATCGAAATCTGCACTCGTATCATACGTTAACTGGACTCAAACCAGAAGACCACTCCGTCGAGTGTACTTTACCTTTAAGTTACTGCCAGAAGACCTACGACTAGGTCAAAAGCTCCAGGTGAGACTCGAACTCACAACCGCCTGATTACAAATCAGATGCGCCGCCAATTGCGCCACTGAAGCATTTAATTGATTATATCATATACTATCATTTAGTCATCCACAGAATTAAGGTCGCTGTGGCTCGCCGCACATTTTTACTACTTTCAAGTTAGCTACTCTTTACTTGATGCAACATTTGCTCTTAGCAAAGCTCCCCAAGTAGGGTTCGAACCTACAACCCCACGGTTAACAGCCGTGTGCTCTACCATTGAGCTATTGAGGAATATATTAAGTGGCGAGGTGAGGATTCGAACCTCACTAATAGATTAGCAACTGAAACCGTTTATTAATCCATAAGGTAGTATTTCATAATTCGTATCTCTATGCAATCAATCCCTTTCTCAGCATGCCCATATCGCATTCGTAACTCGCTATCGCGATAAGCTCTACCTAGCCACCACGGAAAGCCCGTCATACTCACATGCCCTCACCATATTTATTACCATATAAGTTGAATTGCTGTATGGTCAGTAAATATTATGTAATTAGTACCATTATCACATTCGAATAGTCCTATTTCATAACCATTACGTAGACCTTTAACTTCATCTGTCTTTTTAAATTTTCCAGATAATACATTATCCATGCCCTTAATTCTGAAATCATCATGCTCATACATAGCAAATGTATTATTATAAGGTGCTATAACGTATATTTTATTCTTACTTGCCATACATATATAACCTTTCTCCTAACTTATATACTTATTATATATCATTATTATATTTTTGTCAACCACTTTTTTCAATTATTTTTAAATTTTTTCATTTATTTTTGAATAATTTTTAGCTGCACTTAATAAACCCTCATACTGCTGTATGAAGATATAATGCTCTTTGTGAGTAACTGTGTACTACTGTTACTATTTGATGTGTCACTATTATCCGAGTTGTCCATATAATTAACTCCTTATTTATTTTGACATTAAAAAATGCCAGTGAAGATTACCTCACTGGCATTTGTTACTACCAAAAAGTTTTAATCTAACACATTACAAGTACTTATTTACATACCAAAATGAGCTCATACTATTACTAGATGAACTTGAATTATTGGTTGATGTACTTGTTGTGTTAACTATATGCTTCATGTATAATACTCCTTTTATTTAATTTGGAAGAAGGTACCACAGCCTTAATTTTAATGCACCTACTGTAGCTACTGTATATCTCCCAGATGCTTATTAAGTTTCGATATATACAGTATACCTATGTACGAATAACATTGAGGTATGTTTTTTCGAGTCAGGAGTATGGGATTCGAACCCATCAAACGCTTATTTCTAAGTGTGCTTTCCAACAGCTTACTCCCGTTGTCTGCCTCTTACCCACCTTAGGCAGTTTGACTTCCTCATGAAGTCTACCCTGTAAAAGTTTTACCTAATATGTATAAGTACAAAGTGTAATCACCTAATACCTACTATATTATTATAACTTATACCCTAAATTTTGTCAATATCTTTTTTAAATTTTATTTTATTTATGTTATTGCGTTTATATACAGTTGACTTATTCTTGTATATCCAAGGTTGTAATCTTTTTGTTATAGATATTTTATCTTCTTTAAATGCCAAGTATAATGATTCCTTATTGCTATTCACTATAATATACAGATTGGCTTTAGCTTTATCTTTATCCTTTACCCAACCTTGCTGTATATTTACATCTATATCCTTACTATATAATACATTATATATGTATATTGTTTTATCTATATCATCATATTCATTGTAATCTAAAGTACTAACTATTATATTTTTTATTACACACTTAAGTCTATGTTTACTTATCATTATGTAGATGCATCCACCATTTCTATATGTTATATATTATATTTTATATTAGTTATTATTTTTAATAATTTAGTATAATAAATTACTGAGCACTTTATCTACTCATCAAAAAAGTTGTATATTTTAATATAATGACTAATATAATGCTTAACTTAATTTAACTCAATGTTCTCTATCTTGAAAAAATTTAATTTTCTCTAACTAGGCATATGCAAAT
>JAGALE010000165.1 GCA_017625335.1 Lachnospiraceae bacterium | reverse complement strand
CCACCCCTAGAAGGGAAGAAACCAGCATACCACCTTTTAGTATAAAATTCTCTCTATATTTCGATATAGATACTCTCTCTAGAAATCTCTCCATAAAAAACAATCTAATCAATGCCTTCGCTTTAGCATCATCACCATTAGCAATATTTCTTACCTTTGCCTTTAATTGAATCGCTGTATGAATCATGTTAACACCTCCACATATTTCATAACCTCATCTCGAATGTTAAGCTTTTCGGCATATTTAACCAGCCGCGACAAATCCTTTTCTTTTGAATTCATATATCCTTTCATAGCACTTTGAAAATGTTGCACTTCATATAATTTTCGATTAATAATCAAATCACAGATACATCGTTCCTTGTCATATGTTTTTACCTTATGTCCATAATTTGTCACTACTTCCACAATCCCGAGCTTATAGATTTCTCCAGATTCTTGATGAACCTTTACTCCTCTATCTCTTAATCTAGAAGCATTATGACCTGATGGTACAGATACAAACACATCATAATACTCGCGATCAATCAACTGGTGCAAATACAAGGCTGTTTCTCCAGCATATACAATTTTAGGATTCTTCAATTGCAAGATATATAATTCATCTGGCCAAATATCCGGCTCTACATAAATTCCATGCGCAACCTTTTCCAGATTATTTTCCTTTATATATCTTGCCATATAAGTTTTCGAAATATCCAATTCTACAACCTGTGCTGTAAATAAATATCCATTATTTTTTTCTACAAGACGTTTAATTTTTTCATATTTAGTCACTCAGAATCACTCCTTTTAGTTTACTTTTGTGATTATATCTTACAACTTTTAGTCACATAAGTAAACTATTTTATTTGAAACTTTTATCCAGACATTTTCTGAAAACTTAACTTTCTCAATCACTTTTTTATTTTAATCTAGATACTCTTCCCAGATACTTACTGCTTATACATCCAATGAACGGTTATACCGTCAGTATAAAGAGTTATGCGGCCCAAAAAACGGACTCAAAAAGAAAAAGATCGCCTTTGATGGCGACCTTGTATTAATTATTATTTATTTCTAATAATTCAAATTACATACTATGTTCATCTCTTCTGTCTCACTTCATGATAACCCATAGTTCTACCTTTCTTTCATAGTAGCCTCAAACACTCTAAAGTTCTTATCGTCTCTAGGACTACAGTATACTGCAAATTCTATAACCTTAAATGCATTCCTGTACTCAGCGATTACGTTCTTACTTGCTTTAGCAACTACATATGGATCATTCATAAATGCTCCACAGCCAAATGCTCCAAGTATAACCACTTCATCACCATTCATAAGGGCTACATCCAAGATTCTTCTAAGACGCTTCTCATGAATTGCCTGAAGCTCCTTATCCGAAACCTTAACAGCCGTTGTGCCATCACCACTGTTATATGAATTGCTTGGCTTAGCCCTAAGGTTTGGCGCCGCACAGGTAACCACATCTACCTGATACCAATCCTTCTCATCCATAAGGACAGGATTTGCAGTGTCTGTCTTGAATACAGTCACATCAGGTGTATATATAATATCATCATTATGTATAGGATCGTGGGCTCTTCTGTGTGGCTCATAAAATCCTTTCCACATCTCATCTGTAGCTAAACATGGATAAAGTGTAGAGCATCTGCACAAACACTCCTCCTGAGCAGATGCACCATTTACAACTCCACCACCGGGATTTGAGGCAGATGCAAAGTTATGCACACATACCTTCTGTCCCTTATATCCCTGCGCCGCATCAAAGCTTTTCTTCTTGGAAACCACAAGCTTTGCCGGCTCAGCATACACCTTCTTCTCAGTATCAGGGAGCTTTTCTCCCTCTAAAATCAGCTTCTGAAAATTAATGGAATTTGCCACGGATTCCTTCAGTATAATATTTGTCTTATATAATTTCTCTGTGTCTCTAAACACTTCAGCATTTTCAGTTCTTCCCATAATTTGTTCTCCTTCATTCTTAAATTATAAATTGATACATAAAGATTTTATCATCTATCTGCAAAATATAATATGAACTGCTAGTTTAATCACAGGATTTACGCACTGAACAAGCTTCTTGTGTCGTCACTCACTACTAGTATCTCATCTATGCTAACCCCTAGCAAAACCGCAAGAACAACAAGGTTATCTATAGTAGGAAGCGCAGTTCCATGCTGCCACTTGTAGATTGCCTGTGGTGTGGCAAATCCGAATACCTCCTGCAAATCTCTAACAGACAGACCTGCTCTCTGCCGCAAAAATACTATATTTTGTCCTGTTCTAACCATATCAATAGTTGGTATATTAAACATAATCTAATCCTCCTAAATGTTTGTAATATTTCTTCAATGTATATGGAGGATATTATTTCTTACACCTTCTTAGTAGTGCCACCTCCCCTCCGGGTGGGTCAACACTTTCTGAGTAGTGCGACCTCCCCTTCGCATTCGCTTCGGGTGGGTAATGGCACTACTCAGAAGCCTTGAAGTTGTAAACTGGCTTCATAACATCTATGACATCCACAGACTCCTTGATTACATCTATAATGTCTTCAAGTCTCTTGTATGCCATAGGTGCCTCATCCAAAGTAGCCTCATTGACAGAGGTCGTGTATACTCCAGACATTGCCGCCTTATATTCCTCCATATTAAGTTCATTCTTTGCTTTTGTTCTGGACATAACTCGTCCTGCACCATGTGGTGCTGAGTAATTCCACTCCGGATTACCCTTTCCTATAGCAAGCACACTTCCATCTCTCATGTTGATTGGAATAAGCACCTTCTCACCCTTATGAGCTGCTATTGCGCCCTTTCTAAGTATCATCTCATCCACATCTATATAGTTGTGAATTGTATGAAATGCATCTGTACCATTAAGTCCTGCTCGCTCCATTAAAATCTCTGCAATAAGCTCACGATTACGCTTTGCAAATCGCTGACATATCTCCACATCATGAAGATAGTCCTCAAAATATGTACCATACAAATGACAGAGATCCTCAGGGATTGTAGCCTGTCTCTTCTCCCAGGCAATCTGCTTTAAAGCTGCCTCAATCTCATTTCTTCTTCCCTGCTCCTTGTATGTTCTAATTATTTCATCTCTTTGCTCAAAATAAGTTTCCTTACCTTTATTAAGATCTATCGCTAGCTGCTGATAGATTTCAGCAACCTGCTTACCAAGGTTACGGCTACCAGTATGAATAATTAAATAGTGTGTCCCATCTGTAGCTTCATCAACCTCGATAAAGTGGTTGCCTCCTCCAAGGGTTCCAAGACTTTTCTCTAACCAATTTGTCTTCCTTAGGTCTCTGTAACACTTTAAGGCCTGAAGATCGAATTTTTCCTTTCTTCCTTCCCACACATTCATTCCACTTGGAATATAGTGAGCTGCCTCGTCAAGCTTTTCAAAGTCCACTTTTCCCTTTCCAATATTTATAGTAAGCATTCCGCAGCCTATATCTACGCCAACAATATTTGGCACCGCCTTATCAACAACTGTCATGGTGGTACCTATGGTACATCCTTTTCCTGAATGCACATCCGGCATAATTCTAATCTGTGAGCCTTCTGTAAACTCATGATCACACATTCTGCGGACCTGCTCTATAGCATCATCCTCTACAACCTTCGCATAGCAAAGCGCTGTATTTACCTTTCCTTTTATTTCAAACATAGTGTCACCTCCTAGTTTTATAGTATATGCACCAAATATGATTCTAACCTGTATTATTCGATTCGTAGTCGAATATTTATCCTTTATACTACCAGTGCTTAAATGACTCCCGCGGGAATTGAACCCAGCATCCCAGACGTGAAAGGCCTGTGTCCTAACCATTAGACTAGGGAGCCAAAAACTCAAAAAAAATGAAAATACAAAAAGAAAACCGCTTATCCTTATTATTCTTAAAGATAAGCGGTTAGTAATTTATTCTGCAATTACAATTATCTGTAACCAAAATCTGTCAACTAATATATACTAAAGTTTTAAAAATTCTAAAATTTCAAAATCCTATGAACCTTAGTATCCCTACTTATCTTATCCTTATATGAGTACACGCAATCAAAGCCCTGCTCTGATAATTCAAGCATAGCATTATAACTACGTTCAACTATTTTATTAAGGCTTTTAATCATTGTGCTCATATCTTTTCCTTTCCGGGCAATGCACTTTGCCCTAGTTTTCTTCAATCTATATCGTACTATAACACCATTTTCTTTAATGGTCAATTATACTTGTGGTATAAATTTCAAAAAAATCCGCTTATCCTCACATACCTGCGATGATAAGCGGTACTATACAACTTAAGTTTTGTAATACTAGCCCACGAACCAAATCTGTATTATCTATGAGGAATAGTGTCCTTATAGTTATATGTACCGAAGTCACCACCGCTATAAACGATGATGTCTTCGATGCTAGTATTAAAAACTTTGCTAAGAATAAGGAGATTGTCAATAGATGGTAACGACTTCCCACGAATCCACTTGTAGACCGCCTGAGGGTTATCGAAGCCCATAATGTGCTGAATGTCCTTCACCTTCAACCCATTCTTCTCCATTAATTCCATGATACGATGTCCGGTTGCTTCCTGCTGGATATGCATGTAAAACATAATAATCACTCCTTTTTTCATAAGCTACCGCTATATATTACCTGTTACCCTTTTACTATAATCCTTATTATGTCCCAAAAAGCACTCTTTGTTTTGCGGTAATTAATCACTAATTTCGTACACAAACTGTTAATGCAACCGAATATTAATTATGCCGCTGACTTAAACAGCTTTCCTGAAGAAGTCAGATATATATCAAAACCATGATTTTCTGCTAATTCATGACTAAATAACCATAAAGCATTTGCCTCTCGTCCTGGAGATAATCTATTCTTCGAATAAAATACTATCTCTATTTCGCTGGAACTAATAATTTTTATACTTATAATTCTCTTTGGATTTTTAGAATATGCACTTACTAAATTAAAATAATTTTGAGCTGCTATAAATTGACGCATATGTCTTCTAAAGTTAATTTTTCTATGACTTGTGTATCTAACCTTGTATACCATACCACTAATCCTCCTTTACTATTCTATAAACAGCTGCATTATGCTCCCTTTTCTGCTCCCCATTCGGCTTTCTAGCCGGAATAACATGTTTTATAGTCTTGTCGTCAACCAGCTTTCTAAAAGCTTTTCCTAATCTTGGTTTCATCGCAACTAATCTGCCATTAGGATCACCCATAGATATCTCTGCAAATGTTTCTGATGCCTTATAAAGCGTAAATTCTAATATTGCAAATTCAGGATTTGCAAGTTGGTCAGCTATAAACTCTTCAACCTCAAGTTGTATCTTACTTAGAACATCTGTCATCGACATCTCTTCGTTTTCTCCAGTTATTCCATAAGCTTTTTCTAAAGCTTCCACTAATGCCGCGCTAATAGATATACCTTTTTCTTCAGCATCTTTCGTAACTGCATCTGCCAAAGCAGCACTTGGGTATATTTGCCATTTTTTCATAATTGACCTCCTATATTTTTCATTAGGGTAGAGTGATGTTTACCCTAGTTAGAGTGTAGCACTATTTATTATTAATTGCAACCCCTAATTTTTTTGATCAATTACTATCTAATACACCTAAAGCTAACCTTCTATTCTCACACTCTTCCCCCATGGTGCATCCTCTCTGGCATTCACAAGTATCCAAAGAACCGGTACACCTAATGCCATATCTTCAGGGGGATATGGAGCCTCACCATCAGTAAGCACAATCACTGCAGCAGGCAGCTTCTCCTCCCACTCATCTGCCATATGTTCCTTCATATATTCAAATATGGCATAAAACGAGGTTCCACCACCACCCAATACAGTGTTGTCAGAGAATATAAGCTCATCCTTAAATTCTATAGGCTTTGACACTTGTGTATCGAAGAATGACACCTTTCCGGACATATTCTCAAACTGTTTAGCGGCTGCCTTTATCTCCGATACAACAAGTCCTAACTCTTTATTAGTAACACTACCTGATGCATCTACCAAAAACCATAAATCATTAACTGCTTCTGTTTCTACCTCATTAAACATTGGTAACACAAAGTCCGTATGAGCAAAACGTCTGTCGTAAGGCGAAAATGAATAATCCTTATTATCATAAACCACCTGAATAAATTGGTTTAATATAGATTTCCAATCAACCTTAGCCTGATACTCATAATCCTCTATAAGCTTTCTCATCTCTGTAGAATTAGGTGAATAGCTTTTTTCTTTGTCATATGCTTCCTTTAGCTTTTCCTTCCAGTTTTCCTCAAGATACTTATCTCCTGACTTTACCTTATCCCACACACTATGATTATCTAGCTGCCCTGGATTTCGGTGTGTATTTTTCTTTGCATCCTGATTCTTTTCTACATCCTTGTTATCCTCTACGTCCTGTACGTCATCTGTGTCTTGATTGTCTTCTACATCACAATCTTCATTATCATCTAAATCCCCTGTTTTAGAACTATTTGTTTGTCCGCCACTAGCTTTGGTAGAGCGGCCACATCCTATAGCCGGATTATCACCACCATCATCTCCGCATAGAGCCTTAAATGACATAAGCATCTTGTATACCTGTTCTGCTGTAAAATTATATCCCTCTTCACCAAATGGAGTTGTGTGGAATACCTTCTCACCATCTACCTCAAACTCTGTAAGCTTCATATAATCTAAGATTGTACTATTAACTACAATATCGCAGGCTAGATTATACACTTCCTGATCAAGCTCCTTGCCTCTCATACAGTGCTTTAGCACGCAGTGCATAACCTCGTGCATCATAACAAACTCAATCTCCTCCTCACTGAGACGACTAAGAAACTGTGGGGCCCATATTATTCGTCTCATATCAGTGGCTGCGGTTTCAATATTGGCAAGGCCTAACTTAAGGTTCATTAATAATGTCCCAAAGAATGGATAGCGCAACAATATTGATAATCTGGCATCTCGTATTTTTTTATTTAGAGCCTGCTTATCAAGCAGCTTAGTATCTTCACTCATACATCCACCCCTTCCATATGCTATACATACACAATCAATCTCATGCATTTATAATGCAATAAACCTTATACTATACAGACACAATCGATCATATCCTGACCAACATAATAAAATACCCAATTTTATCTATTCTCTAGCTTATTGCGCAGTTCATTGCTTTCACTAACCTTGAACCACTCCTTAAATGATGTGGATTTAACAAGCTTCTTTCTCAAGGTCTTAATATCAATTAAATCCACATAGAAAAAGGCCTTATAATCTGCCGGGAAACCACTGGCATATCTACATGCATTTTCAAGCTCTGTTTCGCTGATTCCATTAAGCTCATCTAATGCTTCCTTAGTCTTTATGTAAGAAAGCATTGAAACAATCAATGAATATAATCCATCCATAGAATTAGGATAGTTAATTCTCTTACCTACAAAAATATCCTTAACCATAGGAAGTTCATTGTGCTTCTTAGCATAAGCTATGAACTCCAATGCTGTGCCTGTTCCTACGCAGCCTGCTATACGACTGTATTGCTTCTCCACGTCATACATAGCATCACCTTTGCACATAAGGTTAAGTATGTTGGAAACGAACACCCATGATCTTGGTGTTGGAAATGCAACCTGATCCATATCAGTATTCTCCTGATACAGCTTGCTGTTGTCATATGACAGATAACCTAACACTAGAGGGTGAATATGGTTATGCATAGCCCAACCACTCCATGACTCAAAATCACAGGTCACCTCAATATGACGCAATCTGTTGGCTAATGCATTAGGCATTCTATATGCCACTGAACGGTCTGTGGTTCTATTACCTGCAGCCATTACAATACAGTTTTCGGGGAGTTCATGCTCTCCGATGGTTCTATCTAAGGTTATCTGATATGCTGCAGCCTGCACAGTCTGAGGTGCTGCAGATATCTCATCTAAGAAAAGTATATTTACCACGTCCTCCGATGGATCCATATCAAATATCTTAGGCTTAAGCCAAACAGCTAAAGTCTTCTCTGGATTAGCAACCGGAATACCTCTAAGGTCTATAGGATTAAACAGATTAAGACGCACATCTGTAATATGTACCGTGTTGCCCGTTGCCTTCTCTATCTCTCTCGCAATCTGCTTGGCACTATCCGACTTTCCCACTCCCGGAGGCCCCCATAACATAGGGGCGGGAATAGTTGAAAATGGCACCTTACTTTTTATAGCTTCCACATAAAGTGGAGCTATATCTTCGATTGTATCCTGCACTGATAATGCTATTACGTTGTTCATGCGGCATCCTCTCCTTTCAATTCCTTATCAATCTCATCCAATCTTGTTGCTAAGCTACGAACCTCTTCATCGTAGGTATTACCTTCATCAATTGTCATCTGAGCCTGATGAAGCTGCTTGTATAAATCCTCTACATTAGACTGAAATGTAGCAAGTCTGTCTCTCAAATGATTAAGCTGATACTCAAGTCTCATGGCACAGCCAAGTCCTGTACTTCTAAAATCCATATGAGCGGTATATTTGTTACCACCAGGGTTATGAAGTATTACATATGGTTCATCTGCCTTCATATGCTTAGGGAACCATACTCCAAAGCCCTGATACTCTGAGAATAAACTGTCATGTTCCTTCATTATATTCTTGGCAAGCATATCCATAAGCTCTTCACCAAAGCTTACACGATACTCCTTACTCTGATGCCCCATATGCTCATCATAAAATTCTATGTCAGCCTGACACTTTTCTACAAGTAATTCAGCCATAGCGATTCTATCAGGTATGCCGTCCAACAGCTCATGTAAGCCAGCAAGCTCCTTACGTTTAAGCTTACTATCCTCATCAGTCTGTGGTACATCATCCTTTACAAGACGAATGTCCGTAGCAGCCATACGACCCTGAACAGTAACCTTAAGTAGATTATCCTCTGTACGTGGAACCTGGCGAGTACGAATAGCCTCAGTACGCGTAGCAATATTAGCTATATAATCTGCCTGGGCCTTACTCTTCTTAACTACCACATCCTGATATCCATTAAAATCAGGAAGTAATTCATCATCAGGCTCAGCCTGATAGAAATCTATAATCTCTGACAACATTGCCATCAGTTCAGGTAAATTATGGAAATGATTAAATCTAGTGGCAAACTTTCCATTTACAGAATCCACATCAACCTCAAAGTTTGTTTCATCCTCTGCGAAGGTAGCTATCCAATCCACAAAGTGATATATGTTACAAAGCTTAAGATCTGTAGGCTGTAAATATCTCTGGAACACATAAAGCTCTGCCAATGAGTTGGTTATAGGTGTACCCGTTGCCATAGTCACACGACCGCCAATCTCATTAATATAGTCAACCTTGTCAAGCATCTTCTCAGCCTTGGCACTACCATAAGAATTAAGTCCTACTATGTTGTCATAGCCACAACTAAGATATATGTTCTTATAATTATGAGCCTCATCCACCACCATATGGTCTATACCAAGCTTATCAAAGCAGGAACACTCTGTTTCCTTAAATTCCTCTTCCAGCTTATGATATAACTCCCAGGCCTTCTTAACCTTGGACTGATATATACTACCCATCTTATAGGTTTGTGCTCTTCTCTCGTTGTCTGCAAGCTCTTTTATGTGCTCCATCTGAGCTTCAAGCACATAATCCTTAGACATAGAAAGCATGTCAAAGGATGAATAGGCCATAAATATGACCGAATACTTATCGGACTTTATATCCTCTAAGGTCTGCTTTCTATTAGCAGGCTTAAACTCCTTCTTAGGATGTACCACCAATATATCATCCTGAGGATATATCTCCTTATATGCCTTTGATGCTGCCTCTAGGGTTGCATTAGGCACAACAATTAAAGCCTTCTTGGAAAGTCCAAGTCTTATACTTTCATGAACTACGCTATCATATATCCATGTCTTACCTGCGCCTACACAATGTGCCAAAAGCATATTCTTCTTGAACAAGCCATGGGCTATGGCATCCTTCTGATATGGATAAAGCTTAATATTAGGATTTGCATCCTTAAGAGTAAGATAGCTACCATCAAAACGGCTTATATGATATCCAAAATTCTCGTTATAAGCCTTCCAGGCAGCATCCTCAATTCTGTCATGTGAACGAATAAATTCCTGCCATTTTGCCTTAATTAATGTAGCCTTCTCATTAAGGTAAATAGTTCTTATATTGTTAACAACTGACTTAGTTCCCTTGCCCTCTTCCTTAGGAACCTGATCATAAGCCTTTATAGAAGTACCGTTAATTATATGCTCTATTATCTTAACTGCTGACATATCAACAGTACCGTAGGACTTATAGTTAAGCACATCATTAACATGGCTTCGCATTATAATAACCTTCTTACCTATGTGGGTATCAATCTCCACTGTAGGCTGAAAGCTTAAACGCAATAACCACACCATGAACTTCTCTATAACCCAAGTAGGAAGCCATGGTGCTCCTAAGCTTATATGGATGTCATCACAATCAGGTCTACTAGGAAGATTAGCCTTTAAAAGCTTTAAGTTTTCCTCGAAAAGACCTGTTTCCTCATGGAGCTTTTGAGCCAGCTTGTACTTCTTCTCAATACGTCCGGTCAGATACTGATCCTTGGTTATCCAGCCAACTGTTCTATCGCCACTGTCTGCATACTGTCTAGGATCTAGCCATATAAGCTTTCCATTATACTTATCTATAATCTCATCCACCGACATACCTGTTACATCAGACCAATAGTAAAGATCAGGATAAGCTCTCTCGTTCATGGTGATAATAAAACCATCCTCACCATCCTTATACTGCTTATCATCACCTCCTGAGCTTGGAGCATCACCATCGTACCACGCATCAAAATCGTCAATAACTAGGTCATCATTATTAAATTCATCATTGTTCTTCACCACGCCACCTCCTGTGAAAAAAACACATTAACCAATCACTTAAATCATCCGTCAACAATAAAATCGATTTGAACGCATAATATATTGCATTTCTTCTTATTTTTTTGATCTCTGATATGAACTTGTATCTTTAAACCTGGGAATGGCAATGTATTTGCCAAGAAAAATATTGGATTGTTCCAGGATTAGTTTTAGTATAATTTATGACTCGTCCTAAAAATGACCCTTGAAGATGAAAAAATAGGAAATGAGCATAATAAAATCCTGTACCATAAGATTATGATACAGGATTGATTGAATTATTTCATTGAACTTGTGGTTTAATTTTCCAATGATAATTTCTCTCCGAATTACTCCTTAACAAGCTTAAATACTGTATCCAAAAGAAGGAACACGCCTTTCCCTAAACACAACCCCGAGTTCTTCGTTATGTAACATATAAACCTGTAGCACACTTCCATCATCATTCAGCATGCTCTCATCACATTGCTTTCTGACATTCTCCGGCAGGCGTTCCACTGGTGTTCCTGGAATGTATACAATCAGCTTATCAGCACCTGTCAGTCCATATGCCTCACAATTAACATGTAGCTCTTGATCCAATACCTCCTCGGTTCCTACTGTCTTCTGATAGCTTATGTTCTTAATGCCAATGGAATATGTATATTCATCCACCTTCTTCATGCCAGAAAACTCGCCACTAAAGCTACTTTCATATAATGTTCCATGAGGATAGTTTTCACCTGTTGCTAAAGCATCATAATCGTAGTACTCCCCCGAAAATGTTCCGTCAGAATTTATAACAAATGTGGTACTCCATACGCCACCCTGGCTTGACAACTGATATTCCTTACCACGCAAAGCTGCGTAAGTGGATTGCAGCTCATTGCACTTCTTATATCCTGCCCAAAATTTTGGCATAATTATTAAAACTGCAATAAAGATAATCGCTACAAATACCGACGCAGTTGCTAAGACTATAAATTCAAACTTTTTTGCTTTTCTGTTTTTTCGTTCATGTTTATCCTCCGCATATTTTATTAATAGATATAATGTAACTTTTCTTTATCCAATTGCACATTAACATCATCTAGCACCAATAAATCCTCACAATCAACTCCCATAACTACAGACAGATTTATTAAATTTTCTGTGGTTGGCATCTTATTAGAATTAGGATTAAACCAACTAGACACAGCCTGTGGCGATACCCTCATTACCATACTTATGTAATTTTGGCTTAGCTCAGATTGTTTCAAGCATTTTCTAAGGACTTGCTTGGTTTCTATTATGTTAATATTTTTCAAAGTTATGGTATCCATATGTTCCCTCCTCATAAGTTGTTTTCTATTAATACTAAAGCTCCGCTAATACCTCATCTGCACCTGATACTATCTGTACCTTGTCACCCTCATATATATCCAATACATCTGGAATTAGGTCATATAACTGTTTCCAAAAATCTGTTCGGGTAAGTAGCATATTACAATATCTAGTCCTTCTTGCTTCATCAAGCTTTCTTATCTCACCCAAATATTTTCCCACCCTACTTAACAAATCCGCATTGTTCATGTAGAAATCTTGTGCCCAAGCATTATATATCCGAGGCTTATCTACCCCATCTGACAGTACAGTTTTTTGATTATTATATTTTTCCTGACACATATGCATAATCCCAAGTAATTTTTCAGGGAGTTGACTATTTCTATCTCGATATAAGCTAAAGTATTCCTCCATATTTATTTCATCATCTATGGAAATCTCCCTCATGGACTTCATAATAATTCTGTTCACTAATACATATAGCTTTTCTAGCTGTGCAACATCCTGTAAAGCCACATAAAACACACTATCTTCCCCTATTTTTCCTTCCACCTCTCCATTGTACAGCTGTACAGCTTTTAAAATTGCATCATACAATGCATTCCTAAAAGAAAGACAATAACTTAACTTATAGCCATCCGTCACAAGGTCTTTATGTATTCTAACCACCATATCTCTTACCTCCTACAGCATATATTACGAAGCCTGTTTCTCTTGTTCTAATTTTTTCTCTACTCCGTCAAATATCGGATGTTTTACCTTAGACATAACATATATCCAGGCCTTGCTCCTCTGTATAGAGCTTATATAAAAGGTCATCAGCATAAAATTATCCAGCTTGTCAATGTTTGATATAAAGCACTCTACCTTATCTACCAGCTTAGCTATGCTCCTCTTACAGCTCTCCATAACCTTGTTATGAGTTTTTATACACTCCTGCTTCATATTAGAAAAGATTGCTTGACTCCATATATCTCTTAGCTCCTGTTTTAGCTCAGCTGGAACTGTCTCATCGCTAAGAAGCCCCTCCAGATTATAATTCTCACCTAAAATCTTGTCCTTTACCACCAGAAGTGAGCTATGAAGGTTATATAGCTCATCTGCTCTTTCATCCAGCTTCCTGAAGCACAGATTGGATATCCCGTATATTACAGATACCGGCTTGTCCTTCAGATTTTTCATAAGGTCATAGTTGTCCTTATGGGTAAGCAAGGAATTAGTAAGCTCAGCATAATCCAAGTCATTTAGGTTACTGCAGCCATACAGCTCGTAAAATGCATTAACCACTCTATCCTCCTTAATAAACTGATTTATAAATGCTTTTGTTACCTCTAGCCCCAGCCTTTCATAATCGTAGATGCTATCTGATAGATTTTCCCAGGTTCTATATGTAACCAAATTTATCTCTTTATCAGACTTACTGCATATATAGGCATCCTCTGTCTTCATCATAAGATAACATCTAACTACCGGATGAAGCTCCTTAGCACTTATATATTCCATAAATTCCTGATGGTTAGTTTCTATTTCCATAACTCTAAGTCTGTCCATCAATGCACCATCCCATGTCCTAGCATTCTGGTTATATATGCTTCGTGGTGGATTTCCACACAACATAATAACCCACCCATCAGGTAGCTTACTATTTCCCAGAACCTTTGTCTGTAAAAAGGATAACAGTATAGGCTGAACCGTCTCCATACAGCAATTTGCCTCGTCCAGCAAAAGTATGCCCTCCTTATGCCCCTGCTCAACCTGCTTGTACACAGCACCTAATACCTCTGACAAGGTGTATTCTGTATCAGTGTATTCCTTGCCATCAAAGGGAAATGTAGTAATAATAGGTAATCCCATCAATGTCTGTCTGGTGTGATGTACCAGGGAGTAGCTTACAAAGCCAAGCCTAAGCTCTTTAGCTATATCCATTACGGTTTTGGTTTTGCCGATTCCCGCAGGACCTATCAAATATATAGGAAGCATATTCCAGGGTCCTAATATATATTTTCCATTATCATCCTTTTGGTAGTACTGACTAAGTGCATTCTTAATCTCCTTATTTGCAGTTTTTATACTATATTTCATGTTTTTTATCCTCCTTACATATCAAGAATCCTAATCCATTCTGGTATACAGCATCTATCCACATTGTCCCCATCTACTACAAAATATGTATCATAATCGGGAACATGCTCAGGATATAAGCCTTCACCATCTGTATAATAAAACAACGGGCCGGCTGTTCCACTTTCTCTGCGTAGCTCGTTAACCCTGTCAAACACAGGTCTAAAATCTGTTCCACCTCCGGAAATAATAATATCCTCCAGCTTAGGAAAATCACTTACGCTAGTAATATGGAATTCTTGAGTTATGCTTGTATCACATAGCATAAGGTACATATCCACTGTGTTTCTGCTTTCACCACAAAACTGGCTCACCACCTCGTAGGTTTGACTTAAAAATCTTTTAACTAGCTCTCCGTCACATGAGCCCGAGGTATCTATGGCTATATATATGTTAATCTCCGGCTCCTCCACCACCTCGGGTGGCTCTACAAGGGTAATATTGTCATATAGTGAAAATCCATATGTATATAACATCACATCTATTTCCTTATCTGTATCACAGGTCTGCTCCTTTATGACAAAATAACTTTTTAAAACATCCTTATATTCTATGCTCTCATCAATTAATTCCCCTTGAAAATTATTATTTATATCTCCTGTCATGCTGTCATACCCATACCCTGTATAACAAGCATCTTTAACATTCTGTCTTAGCTTTTCCCAAAGCTTTTTAGCCTCAGCCTTATTTGAATCCACTGCATTCATTCCTGATTCTGGGTGCTGATTATCTGCACCCATTATCTCATCAGTTTTGTGCTTATCACTTTCATACCATAGATCGTGATCCCTGGAGATAGCCTCCCTATATTTGTGGAATATAATACTTGTTTTTTTATATTCATCTAACTCCAAGCCAAAATATACCCACGTCAATATTCTTCTAATCTCCCAATCACAGTTCTCATCATACTCCTCCCTTTTGCTTTCATCTGCAAATATAGGATGCCCCAGATAAACATGAAAAAGCTGATGTAGTAACTCTATCTCCATAAACATAGAATCTGAATCATAGTATTTCACCATAGTCGGAGTAACATACAGCCTTACACCATCTGTTACTATTCCTTTTCCAGCATGATATGGTGTTTCCTCAGATAGCTCATAGACTATATCCAATGCATCGTAAATAATTACCGCAAAAGGAATTCTTTTTGATATTCTATATATCATAAGTTCAAGAAGCTGTTTCATCCTTTCCTTCATTCTCTTATGACCTCCTTAAGCAATGCCACATACGCTACTTATAGCTTCATACTTTAATTTTGTTATCTTATCCACAGATACAATTTTTTTTGACATTTCACTTCGAATTTGAACCTTATCATTAAAGGCCTCAACCCACCTAAAATCATTAATATTAGACATAAGTAACGCCTCCATAGTATTTATCTCTTCATATACGCTATGACATGTTAAATACTTATCCACAAGACACAGATGGGATAGCTTTCTATACTTCTCCTGCTTCCTCAGCCAGGGTGTCCATCCACTATAGTCTACCAACGGAAACTTGTCACATATATTCTTCACCGCCTTCCACCTTCCATCCAATGCCATACAAACCAGGACAGGTGCTGTTAGATATACATATGCCCCGTCTAATTCTCGCTTAATATAGATAGAACAAAAGCTTTCTATATCTTCCATGGTTATATAATCTGCACATTTATTTATTAATCTCGTATCTACATTTCTTTGATAATCCAATATTTTCACCACTATCCCTCCTCATATTTAACCAATTCATCGGCCTCATATATCGCCATATATTCTGAAATGATAGTTGAAAATGCTTGTAGCATATACTCATTTTCACATATGTTTTCATATAGCACCTTTATTCCCACACTCTTCTCATATACCTCTGCTATTTTTTTCTGCATAAGCTTATCATTGCCTATGGCTACTAACAGCATTTCTATAAAGCCGCTATTCTTTAATAATTCTTCACTTTCAAGCACCAGCTTATCTGTATCACAGACTTTAATTATTCGGCACAGAATTTCAACATTGCCCTTATCATACGAATCAGTGAGTTTATTTAAATTTAGGTACACCTCATGATACCGGTTCCATTTTATCTTTCTAAGCAGCTCTATGTTATTTCTAGTAACATAAGGATTCTCATATCCATACTCTTCTGTAATTTCTCTTATTTTCCATATATGTTCAACCTGGGCCTCTGCATAATCTTGATTCTCACAGCCAGGGGTTAAATAAAAGGTTTCGGCCACAGACAAAACCACACTGATATAAGGAATTTTCGGAAGAACGCCAGTCAGCTCCTTTATGACCTTCATCACCTGATAAAGCTTAGGAAAATATCCTGTTTGACTACACATAGCTTCTATTTCCACAACAGCTGCTCCATCCAGAAAAAAAAGCCTTTCATATATTTCTTCCCAGCCCTCCTTAAAGAACACATCCTTCTTAAGCTCCAGCAGGTCTACATTTCTATGTACAAGGGCCATATCAAAGGTAAGCCTTTCTATCAGCCCTGGGTATGCCTCCTTTATTTTAAGTAGCTTTTCCATAGGCAAATCCGCTATAAGTCCTAAGGAATACTTATCTATCACATCCAATATACTCATTCCATCCTGTAGTCGCTTCTCAAAGGCCTCTATCCTATCTATGTCACCATCAGCTATTGCTTTTTCCAACCACTTCCTTAATTCATTCATCTACTGCCGCCTCCTTTGCATCCATACAAAATCCTATTCTTCCTGCACTTGTATTAATTTGATTATCTTGCAGTAGCTTTATAGCCATAGCTACATGTTTTCTTCTTATAAGATTTTCTTCACTAGGATTTAGACCTTTCTCCACAACCTCTATGGCAAGCTGCTCCTTTGCCTTGTCAAATACATTTCTTACATATCTGCCATTTCCAAAGCTGTCAGATTGCACTCTCTTAGCATCAGCTACTGCTTGAATTACTATTTCCTTACATTCTTCTAGTTTGAAATCTTCCTTTTGACAGAACAATTCAAATATCCGATACAGCTCCTCACCAGAATAATCCTCAAAATGTATCACCTCTGATATTCTTGACCTAAGCCCTGCATCCCTCTCTAGCAGCATATTTATATCCCTGTCATATCCGGCAAATATACACACCACATCCTGGTACATCTCCATAAACCTTACCAGCTCAGTCATTGCTTCCCGAGAAAAGTCATCTTTTGTTAGCAACGCACTACATTCATCAAAGAATAGGACTCCACCCCTGGCTCTTTCAAATAAGTCTCTCATCTTATGAGCAGTGTGCCCTGTATACTTTCCTACATAGTCTGATTTTGATGCCACTATAAAGCTACCGCTTGTTACACCATACTCTTCTAGAAGCATTCCATATAATTTAGCCATCTCAGTCTTACCTGAGCCTGGTGAACCTGCAAAACATATATTATTACGCTTAGGCTTGTAATTAACTCCACTGCGCTTATATTCATAGGTCGCAAGAGCCGCAACTCCTCGTAGTTTATCCTTAACCTTACTTAAGCCGATCATCTGATTAATCTCTTCATTAGCCTGCATATAATCCTTATGAAAATAGTTAAAATCCTCCAGGTTTAATCTATGTCTCATATCTCTCTTAGCCCTTTTTTTTGCTTGAAGGATTGCTACTTCAAAATCCTTTGTACTAAATTCTTTTCCCCTAAATCTTTTTAATATATGCACCACTGACTCTGGTTCTGTGTCCTTTGATAATTTCCAACCTGACCTTGAGAGATAATATTCCAAGGTTCTGGTATAATAATTCATAGTAGGCTTCGATACATTAACCACCTTACCGTTTAACTCAAATATTATTTTTCTCTCCATGGTCTCAGATAATCCATCTAGCATCACAAATGCCAGACTTCCACTAGAATTTCCATCTCCTGCTCTATACTTTATCTGGTCATATGCTCTTTGCTCCGTTTCACTGCACACGGTTCCCTTAATGATATAGCTATCACTGGCCTTTGTTCTAGTTCCTGTTCTTAAACCATAGTCTTTTTTGTCATTATTTCTATCAGTAACTATGTATATATTATCTACACAGAAATTTATCTCTTCTGCATTATCATCTTTATTATTAACACTATTATTATGCTTTTTGTTTTCATCATTCTGTGTCTCCGGTGGAGTCATATGTCTTGACATATGATTTTCATAGGAATTCATTAGCTTATCCAATTCCCTCTGTATCATATACTCCTTATCCTCTGTCTGTGATTCATCTGACTCCTCTTTCTGATAGTCTGAGTCATCCGCTCCAATAACTGGACAATAATATTCCGGATTAGCATAACCAAAGCTAATAGCCCCTGCTATTTCCAGATTATTTTGCCAGGTCCCCTGATGAAAAATATATACCTCTGTTTCTCTTTTTTGACCTAATTTAATGGCCTCACAAATATGCTTTCCTTCCTGAATAAGCTCCTTGGGTGGTACTATCCATCTAGCGCTGTCTATCATATGTTTTCATCTCCTTCTTGTGAATTTGAGTTAATCATAACAGTGGCTTTGACTAAAAAAAATGTCCGTATGCGCCCCCCCTCTGAAAAATATTAATTTTCAACTATTAGTTTAGTAATCTTTTATCAAAATATGATATGATATTAAAAATGGTATATATTCGGAGGATACTTATGAGCATAACTAATATGTCCGCATTTGACAGTCAGGATTCCAATCAAAAAACTCTGCTCACACTTGAAAGAATAGACAATTTTTTTAAGAAATGGGCTAAAGAAGCTAATATAAGTCTAAAACAAGATATTATCAATGATGTAAAAAGCATTCAGGAGCTTAGACAAGAAAAAAGCAACCGTTATAAAGAATATGGTAGTGAATACAAGCGACTAGCTCATTTCACCATACTAGACAAGCTACCTAGCGCCCATTCGCCTAAAGAATTTGAAGCCTTTGTAGCAGATATGATAAGTGCGTTGCTTGGAATTAATCTAACTGTCAATAAGAAGGGAATTACACTTGACGAAATGGATAATTTAACTAAGTTCACCTCTAAGCCGGATTCTCGCATTACTCTTGCATCAACAAATATGCTTTTAAGCTTTAAGGAACACACTGAAGACATAAATATACCAACGGATTTATGTGTTCAATATTATGATTATCCGTTAAGTATGCTCAAGCAGCTTTTGTTTCTAATAAGAAGATCCTGGAGCAAAAAAATTATTAACGACAAATACTCCTTATATGATGCAGTCTGTTACGCACACGAATACGCAGTAACTGCAAAACAATTTTTTGAGGTAGCAGAAAATAATGAAAACCCAAACACTGAAAGAATCTGTCAAGCTTTATATAAGAAATTAGCACATTTGAAAACAATCATTGATGAGCTTAAAGACATAGAGAATAAACACAATAATAACAAAGTATTATCTAAACAATATTTACGCACAAAAAATATGCTAATCACCTTTCAGCATTTGTATTTTGAATTTTTAAAGGACTATTCTCTCAACGCATCAGCAGACTATGCTTGCAACAACACTAAATCCCCTTTAGGGGATGTTGCATATTTTGACCCACATGACCCTGAGATATTCCACGCTGAGGTATCCTTGCTTTTCATGTTAGAATTTGAGTTTTTTGAGGATTATCCACGCACATTGAGATCTCGCGATTTATATTTAGATGAAAAAGTAGAATATAAGAGTTTATATGATCTCGACGAAAAAGATACAAGAACAGAGGAAGAGAAAAAATCACACTTGCCTTTCAAGCATCCTTTTTTGGGTTACACTAATGATTTTGTCAAGAAAGCTATGAACTATAAAGATTCAACAGCTAGCATCTTCAAAAATAAAGCATTCCTAAAAGCAACCAAAGAATACGGCAGTCTTATTAATAAGCAATGCTCACATTGCCCGTATGCCTCCAAGATATACCTCACTTACAACCAAAGGTCAAAAAACACCGAAGTTAGAGAGCTATGTAATATAGGTGGTTGCAACAAAAACTGCCCAACTCACAAGGAACTTACAAAATTAAGTTTAATTTTAGCAGAAATATATGATTCAACATCTCGGGCAACTCTTGAGCTCTTGCAAGCTAGTCTGAGAACATACCTTAATCAAGCTCCACCTATACCGAAAGAGCTCTATGAAGAAGCAAAAAATACACTTATAGAGCAAGAAGCTAATCCTTTACATTCAGACACTTACTCGTATGTCAAGGACATTGAAAATATATTTCTTAAAATTGATAATCACATTTCAAAGCGAGTATAATAAATAATGCTGTGATGGAGCAAACCTCAAACTCCATCACAGCATTTTATTAACCTATCAAAGTATTATACTTCTCCACAAACTCCTGACCTGTTACGACCTCATTATGGAAGATATATTCTGCCAGTGTTGCTATAAGCTCCTTCTTATCCTTAAGTAGCTCCCTGGTTAATTCCATCTGCTCACGCAATATCTTATTAACCTCTTCTTCAATTCTAGCTCGGTAACCATCTGAGCAGGTATAAGTGCTACTATCTCCCAAATAACCATAGTTATTGCGTTTTATAGCCATTGGTCCTATATCCTCTGACATACCATACATTGTCACCATATCCTCCACCAAGCTTGTTGCCTGACGAATATCTGATACTGCACCTATTGATATATCATCACCATAGAACATCTCCTCGGCAATTCTTCCACCCAAACAGATTTTAATGTGAGACAATATCTTTCGCTTAGTGTTTATCTTAGTATCTACATTGTGAGACACATATCCTAAAGCATCTCCTCTTGAAATTACCGTCACCTTATCAAACGGTTCCACACCCTGTAATACACTGACTAATGCGTGTCCCACCTCATGTATAGCAACTGCAGAGCTTCCATCATTTTCTTCAGTTTGGAACTTATCCTCCTTACCCTTGGCTGATAGCTCACCCACTCTTTGTCTCTCAATAATCTCGTAAATATCTGAGAGGAAATTGTCCTCCTCAGTGGCATCTTCAGCAAGTCTTTCCCTATGCTTTTCAGTAGCGACTTCATCGTCTGTTACAAGCTTGCACTTCTCATAAAGTATGGCTGCTTCATTTACCAGATTCTTAAGCTCTGATGGAGTGTAACCAACAGTTTCCTTGCCAATTACCTCTGCCAGCTTATCCACATCGAAGGTTATTCCGCTAAGCTTTTCAAGGTAAAGCTTAAGTATATCCACTCTACCCTTCTCCTCAGGGTAACCTATCTCCACTAACCTATCGAAGCGACCTGGTCTTTTTAAGGCTGGGTCAAGAGAATCAGGATCATTGGTAGCCGCAACAACGAATACATTCTTCCTCTCCTCAAAGCCATCTAGCTCCTTCATAAGCTGAATAAGGAGAGGTGGAACAGCTCCCGGCATATTTCTGTGCTTTCCTATGGCATCTATCTCATCTATAAATATGATACAGGTATCATATTCACTGGCCTCCTGGAATAATGCCTCTATCTTCTTGGTTGAATCTAATTCAGTGGCAATAGTTGCTATAAAGCCAATTCTAACATCCTTATTATCCTTCTCCTTATATTTCTTCTGTACCTGACCAGCCATCCCCCTGGCTATCAGGGTTTTACCAGTTCCGGGAGGTCCCACTAGAAGCATTCCCTTAGGTATAGCTATGCCACGCTCTAAGTATTCCTTACTGTTTGACAGCATATCAACTATATGCTTTACATTTCCTACCACCTTATCATTTCCCTTGACATCAGCCAGGGTGGTATTAATGTCATTTTGCACCTCAAATTCTATCTTTTCTAATTCCTTAAGAGCTGACTTGTATTGACATTTTATCTCCGTCTTCTTCTCGTCTAGAACCTGAAGGATAATGCCCTTAGCATCAGGAAATAGCTTCTCATCATGCAGTCTAAGACTTAAAGCCTTAGCTAAATCGTCTATACCCTCATAATTACCAAAATAATTAATGAATTCTCTACTGGTAGCCCAACCAAGATAATTCTTGATGGCATCCTGACATCTCTCAATAATAGATTTTAGCTTTTCGTCAACCTTTACAAGCAGCAATTCATACATATCAGCCACCGAAGGAGTTTTAAGCTTTATCTTCGTCATACTTCTGTAT
>JAGALE010000164.1 GCA_017625335.1 Lachnospiraceae bacterium | reverse complement strand
AGTGATATAAATTTTCTAGTCAGCATATCAGGATTAATTTCTTGTTTAATACTCTCTGTATCTACGTCACTTCTACCATTCTGCCTACCATAAGTAATAACTGACTCTCTATTCTCTTTAACTGCCTCAGACTGCTCTTTACTTAAGCCTTGTGCTAATAATTTTACTTTACCTATACGCATTGCTGTTGTTGTAAGTAATACCTCATTTTTAGCATCATCTTGAGATATATGATTAGCCGCATATTCTAATATTTGTAAAAGCATATCAAAATCGCCGCTTGTATAATCATCATATAAACTCTTTATTGTCTTTACATAGTCTGATGTATAATCCTCTAATGAAATACCGTGTTTTATATACATAGCATCTAGTGTAAATCTCATAATACCACTAAAGAATTTATCTATTGCCATATCTTTTTCTTTAAGTAACTTATTAAATTTTAGTACTTCGCCTAAATTCTTATTAGCTGCTTTAAAGAAATTAATATATATTTCTGATGCAATTTCTCCAGTGCTATCTATTACATCTTCTAATAACACTCTATTTCCATAATTCTTAGCTATATTTTCTAAAAGGTTAATGCACTCCCTTGGCACACGATTACCCTTTTTAGCTACAAGTCTTAATGCATCCATGGATGTTTCAATCTGCTCAGCTTTTGCAATTTCTAATAATCTATTAGCCATATCTTCAACTGATTGTTTCTTCGCTTCTAACTTTAGCTGACATCTGCTATGAATTGTTCCTAATACTTTTTCAGGATCTGTTGTCGCAAAAATAACAACTAAATGAGGAGGTATATCTTCAATAATTTTTAATAAGCTATTTTGAGCTGAAGCTGTAATCATATGACATTCGTCTAGTATTAATATTTTATACTTAGTATAAATTGGAGCCATCTCTGCCTCCTCAATTATAGACTGAATAGCTTCCTTACCATTAGCCGTTGTAGCATCGACCTCTGTTACTCCTGGACATTCTACTCCTGTCTCTCCTTCTATAAGTATTTGATTAATACTCTGACAGATTTCACACTGTTCACATGGCTCACCATTAATAGGATTCTCACATAAATAATATTTACTTATAATTCTTGCAAAGGTAGTTTTACCACATCCTCTGGTACCATAAATCATCATTACATTTGGTCTATTTTGAGGAACTGTAAATCTACTTTCAACTGTACGCTTAATTCTTTCTCCACAGTATTCCTTCATTGTAGATGGTCTATACTTACGGTACCATGCCTTGTCTAACTGCTGTTCTGACATATCTTCTGAATCTCCTAATTATTTTACTGAATATTCTTCATCGAAAAGTGTACCCATATCTGTTACGTGTTCAACGCCCTCCTTAAATTCGTGAAAAGTTGGGTCATCTTTAGCTTTTTCAATGATAGGAAGTGCTAGTGTAGCTACTATAGCTAAACCTACTAAGAATATCCCTAGCTTTACTGCTTTCTTTATAATTGCAACTAATGCGCATATTAACACAATGATTAATACACCTACTATAATTGGTGTTGGAATTTTTGCTAATGTTTCTACCATAATAAAAATCTCCTTAAAAATTATTTTTATTATTCTATATACTTATACGCTATTATTTAAGCTTGTCTTCATACTATATTGTGTATTAATTAATATATTCAATGCAATAAAAATAACCCCTACCGAAGTAGGGGTTATTATACTCGTTACCCTTTAAATAACTGCTCTGTAATTGCTAGCACTGCTAATTACATAATGCCGTTCTGTTTTAAGAGGCTTGCAACGTAGTTTGCAGAGTAGTCCTGAGCTGTAAGATCTGCACCTGCAGCTGGTTTTCTGCCACCTTTGCGGCCTTCTTTTGGATTGTTAAGGAAACCAAATGTTTCAACGAATTCTTCTTTAACAACAGATTTGCCGTTGATTTCTTCGTCGATGCGTAATTTAACTTCGTCATCGTTTACAGTTAATGTTTCAGCGCCTTCTTCTCTGTTGAATGCAAAGTAGTAAGATTCAAGTTTCTTTTTAACATCTGTTGTTTCTTTAGCAGAACCACCGATGATTTTACCATTTGCAAGTGTGAAAGAGAATTCTGGCTGGCATGTTAACATTGTCATGAACTGACGTGTTAAGTTAGCATATTCACCTGGATTAAGAGTTCTCTGTACCTGTGTACCAACATATACACCAGCTTCATTCTGTGTGAATACTTCTGTCATATATGGGATTGGTTCAGAACCGATGTTGTGTACTCTGTAACCTACAACTTTAGAAGTTGTTACTAATCCTCTCTTGCCATCTTCAGCTTTCTTTGTTTTGTCAACAACGATGTTACCACCTTTGCCATAACCTAAAGTATTAACTACTTCAAGAGCGTCAGAAAGTTTTCTTAATTTCTGTGTGTATGCTGGATCTGTTGCCATTGTTTCCTGCATTGCAGATCTGAGAGCTTCTTTCTTAGCTGCTTTGTCTTTGTTAGCTTTTGTTTCTGCTACTGGTGCTTCTGGAGCTGCTGCGCCCATTCCTTCAAATAATCCTTCCATTTACGTGTCCTCCTTGTAAAATATTTTATAATGGATTTGATTTATTTATATGCAAGTACTTATGTACTTCATACCAAGTTAATAATTGACTTTTGCAATCTCTTTATCTTTATTACAACTATATAATAACGCTTTTAAAATGCTTTGTCAACAAGTTTTTGAAAAAATTTTAAAATTATTTTTATAATTTATTTTTCCCTCAACTTCTAAATCTATTCTACCGCTGACTTGTAATCTTGTCAACACTTTTTCCAAAATTTTTTAAAAAAATTTACTTAGTTCTAAATTATAACTAACTCACCAACAACTGACATACCTTTATATTCTCCAACCTGAACATTAACCAATAATTTTGCACCAGGCTGAAGTAAACTTCCTTTATCGTAAGGTAACTCAACTTCATATGTACCAGTATATCCATCTAAGGCTCCAGTAGCTATTGTTTTTACCATCATGTCATTGCTATCATTAACAAATTTTACGTAGTTTTCAACTTTAGTTACTGTAAAACTTAAATTCACAGGTTCAGATATAAATTGAATTTCATTTGTTGAATCAAATTTTTGCCAATCATTTTTTCTGTTATCTGAATTACTGTTGTATTGATTACCATTAGTAGTGTTTACATTATCACTAGTTGTATTATAACTATCACTAGTTGTATTATATTCATCACTAGTTATTACAGCCTCACCACTATAATTATTACTACTAGATGTGTCTGATTCTTTCTTATTCTTAAGTATACCAGCTAAAACAGCTACTATTATTAATACTAATATCCCAGCTATAATAAATATCACTGAGCTCTTTAGTATTTCTTTTTTACCAGAATCAGTTTGACTAATTGCATCATCAGTATTTGAATCTGTTCCCCAGTTAGCCATCGAATCATTATTGTTTTGATTATCAAAGCTAGATGTACCATCATTACTACTTCCAAAGCCATCTAAACTGAAATCATCATTGCTGTAATCAAAACTAGTATTATCCATAGCACTGAAGTCATCTTCGTCATCAAATAAGTCATCATCGAGAAATCCCATGCTATTACCTCTTAACTCTGAATCAAAAATTTATAAAAAATAAATATACCTATATTTATTTTAATGCTCATTTAATTGCACATATCTAATAATTTAAATGATTATCTTAATTCTAATTAGTCATTTTATTATATTAGCTAAGTATTAAATTAACCATATTTGATTCCATTATGTCGGCTAAATTTTCTGCTTGCTTTGCTAATCTAATACTTTGTGTAGATGATTTAACCTCTTTATTATTGCTTGATGGTATCAAAGATGTTATGGTATATACAACAGAATCAACTGTTCTTATCACATCTATTAATTCGTCATCCTGTAAGTTACTTATTTTATTAGAAAAATCAATTGTATCTATAATACCAAACTTTGTTTTTAAAGAAAACTTTGCGGTTTCTTCTACTAATTCCACTAATTTATTATTTAAATCTTCTGTTGATAACTTTAGTATACACTGATCGTTCTTAGTTATTATATGCTTAACTAATATATCTACTAACTGACTTACTATATTTCTATAGGTATCTTTGGATATAAATAATTTCTTTGCTTTACTAAAATACTGTATTTTTCCACTATCTATACGATTTATCTCT
>JAGALE010000163.1 GCA_017625335.1 Lachnospiraceae bacterium | reverse complement strand
AGAGAGCCATTCTATCCAGATGGTAGAGGTGTGAACTTACCTTGGTCTAATAAATTTACAATAGACAAAGTTTATACAGCTAATACAATGTTATTAAAATCCGAACATCCTAATATTGTATTCATAGCTTAGATGATACAAATACAATGGAGGTTAATATGTCTAAGGAAAATAGAGAGGCTACAAATAAATACATATTAAAGGCAATGTTATTATTATGGCTAACTATATTAATATTATGTATTAGTTTAGTAGTATCTACATACATTTGCAATGTATGTGAAAATCCAGGTATGGTGTTTCCAGTACTAATAGGTACAGCATCTTGCTGTGGCTTTTTAATTATTATCAGTATGGTAGAGTTAGTATGTATGAAAAATAAACTAGATACTATTAAAATAATGAATGATTAAATGATATAAAATAGTTATAGCTTAGTTAGTTATTTTCTGTAAATAACTATTGACAAAAAATACAAAATATGTTATTATAAGGTTAATTTAAAGGGGAAGGAATTTTCCCTTTAAATTAAATTAATAGTTATTTATAAAATGTATTTAAGTATTAGCAAGGGGGATTAAAATGGATTACAGTTATAACTACAAGGAAATGTCTACACCAGAACTTGAAGTTAAGGCAAAAGAGCTTTCAAAAACAGTTAGAGAGCTTGACTCTAAGATGTATGGAAACCAGTATGACATTGTTATTAAGGGGTTAAACACAAAACAGATTAACAAGCTTATGCAGGAATTATCTGATGAGAGATACAAAACTATAAAAGAGCGTGATTATGTTGAACATATTCTTAGAGAAAGAAAACTTAAATCCCTGGAGCAATTTAGTGGTAAGGTATTGAACTTCGGGGCTTATACAGATGTACATACACCACAGTTCTCAGCTATCAGTAAAGGACACTTTGCTGGAATTAAAGGAATTGCATTATAATTAAAGGTTAGAAGGAGATTAAAATAATGAGAAATACAAGTATGATTTTAATGAGCGATTATTACAAGCAGGCACATGCAGAGCAGTATCCAGATGGTATTACAAAGTTAATTAGCTATGCTACAGCAAGAATGACACGTATGACTAAAGAAATGTTAGGAGACAAACTAACAGTATTTGGCATTCAGGCTTATGTTAAGGACTTTTTAATTGAAAGATTTAATGAAACATTTTTCAATGTACCACTTGAGGAAGCTATGGCAGAGTATGAAATGGTAATTGGTGATACATTCCCACTTCAGTATGTAGACACAGGTAAATTTGAAGCACTTCATAAGTTGGGGTATCTGCCAGTAGAAGTTGGCTGTTTACCAGAGGGTACAAGAGTACCAATCAAAAGCGCATTTGAACTTCCTGAAGGACAGTGTCAGGTACCATTTATGTACATTGTGAATACACATCCAGACTTTCCTTGGGTAACAGAGTTTTTGGAGAGTGTAACAAGTTCAGAAGTATGGTATCCAATGGCTATTGCTAATCAGGCATATTACTACAGACAGATTGTAAATAAATGGTACAGTTTAACTGGTGTACCAGATGTAGCACGTAAGAGTGCAATTAGTGAGTTTGGATACCGTGGTGGGAAGAGCACAGATGCTGCTATTAAAGCAAGCTCAGCTTTCTTGACAAGCTTCAACAAAACAGCTACAATTCCAGCAATCAAGTATGTGCATGACTACTATGGTGACCCTGTAAAAGAAATCGGTGGTGGTATGATTTCT
>JAGALE010000162.1 GCA_017625335.1 Lachnospiraceae bacterium | reverse complement strand
TATATAGTCTGATTCAGTCTCATAATATTTGCTAAACCTCTGTTGTTTTCCTATATTATTTGAAGATGTATATGGATACAATAAACCTAGTTCTCTAAGTAAATTTTGCCTAGTTCTTCTTTTTTCTACTGATATTTCATCATCAATACCTGACTGTGTATAATTCACTTTGAATAATTCTCTTTTCATATTATTACCTCCTAGACTCACCCATGACCAATCCATACTTATTTGGATTATTTAAAATTTCTTCATACATCTGATCCTGTATTTTCAATCTATCTTCCTTGTTGACTTTATACAATTTTGATTGCATTTGCATGTATAGTTTTACATATACAGAATAATTATCTGATTTTCTATATGCAAAACTTATACTACCATTGTTACCAACAGCTACAACTATTGCTATAGTTGGAGTAGTTATTAAATTTAGTAAGTCATTATAAGATAGTTTAGAATTATTTGGATGATTATGTATAAATATTAAAGAATTATACTTAAAACTTATTATTGCATCTTGATACTCTTCATCATGTACTGTATCAATAGTACATAATCCAGTTTTATTATCCATATAACCAAATATAGGCTTAGATTTATATTTCTTATCCAATGAAGCTAATATACCAATCTCCATTGACTTGTTTTTATTTTTAGCTAAGTTCAGTACCTCTTTACAAATGTCTTGTATATATGTATTAATACTATTATCATTTGTTATCCTAGCCCTTGGTATTCTTCCAATATCTGTATCAGATATTGGATATATTATAGACTCCATCTCTTTACCTCTCTAGCTCTTTACCTCTCTAACGCATCTCTTCTTTGAAGATTAATTCTATATTCTAATGTTAATCAATAAATTTACTGTCTTTAATTAAAGTGTAACAACTTATTCTAAATCTAAAAATTCAGTATATGTATGTTTAACCATATCATATACTGAATTTTCCCAACAATAACTCATATTAAACTTTATATAATAAGGTTTTTATATTAAAATTATATATAGGACTTACTTCAAAATGTACCTAAATTACTTCTTTTTATTATATTGCATACTAAATCTTTATATGCTGTAATTTTTATTCTTTAAATTAAATTAATTTTATTATTTTAATTTAATTGCTTTACTAAAGGCCTAAATATGATGATAATTATTTATTTGTGAAGATCTATTATCTATCAGTACTGGTATATGTCTTAAAATTCATAGTTCTCCTCATATACTGATTCAATATCGTTATATGTTACAATATCACCCTCACAAGTTTCAATTTCATCATAAGAGTCATACTCCTCAGGTACGTTTACACTGTCTACATAGTAATACCCACCATCATATCCTGCAGCAAAGCTAAACTCTGCTAATTCCTCATCTGTTAGGTCATCAATGTCTCTTCCACATTCATTTACCTTATCATTGATAGCATCTGAATGACTATTTAATGCTCTATATTCAGCTGCCTTCTGATTATTTGTAGCATACACTACATTCCCTTCATTTACCACAAAGTGTACTTTACCTTTCATTTAATCATCCTCCTTATTAATTATTTACTCTTATTTCATAATCATCTGTACAACCAATTAATAAATGTATTAAATCACTTATATAATACGTATCAGATGCATATACCCCAATATGCTCATCCTTCAAAGGTACAAGTCTAATCTTATAATTTCTATGCAATGGAAATCCATCAATCTCCTGGAATTTATAGTCTACTCTATTCCATTTAGATTTATCATCATTACTGCTTGATTCAAAACCATAAAACATTCCACCTATATTAAACTCTGTCATTGGTTTCTTAGGTCTTTTTACTATTAAGCTATCAATTCCATGTTTCATTAGTGTATATACTAACTCTTCTGCTCTGAGATTTTTGTTCTTTCTCATTTCCTGAAGTAACTCATCAGGAGTCATGGCTAAGAAATCATCTGTATATACTATCTCACCATTGTAATTGAAATACATTCTTCCATTAGCATCTTTATTTACATAAGCATATGCTTCTTTATAATGCTTCTTATCCTTACTAGCATTCCAAGATACAACGCCATACTGATTTTTAGATTCATCTTTAATAAAGTCATTAAAGAATACAGAAAGTTTTTCACCAGATTTTAGTTTAAATTTTAAAGTCATATCTTTAACCTCCTAAGTTTATTTCAATGCCTAAAGTTTTCAAAGGATACTTTCTCCCTTTCATCGAAGAATAATGTATATCCATTAATTGCACCCATGTAAAATCCTCTTTGCTCTGTATCAGCCCAACAAATCGTTACAGGTTCCCCATAAGCAAAAGCTAATTCTGCCATTGGCATCATACCTTTATCGTCATTGTATATTCTTACAGCTGTAATGATACCCTTGGAATTAACATCATATTTTTTACCCATCTTAACCCCCCTTAATCTCTTTGAATTTTTCTATAAAATATTATAACACACTTAATAACATTTTGTCAATAAGTGTGTTATAAAAATTTAAAATTATTTTATTTTTTCTGAAATAATATGTTTATATATTTATTCTACTGTCATCTGCATAGATGCCATTACATCTAATGCTTTCTGATGGAGTTCTTTATCAAAGCTATCAACTAAATTTTTCTTGATAATGATTTCTGCCTCTGGACATGCTGCTTTTGCGATTACTGCATTACTAATCACACACATGTTTGTTACTACACCTACAAGTGTAATACTTTTGATTCCGCCCTGAGTACCATCAATTAATGTAAGTCTTTTTGCTAACTCATAGCTACCAAAAGTAGGCTTCTTAATACGTGTACATTTCATTGGATACATGATTTCCATCATTTCTGTCTCACCGTATAAACTCCATCCATCAGTGCCTACAATACAATGTTCTACTGGTAGCTTTCTACCTTCCTGTGCATCAAGATAATTTGTTTCATGTGTGTCAAATGTACAGATGACTACACCATTTTCATCCTCTGCATATTCTTTCATAAGAGCCGCGATACCTTTATCTAAATTCTTTGCACTTTCAAAACCAAGTGCTCCATCTACAAAATCCTTCTGGTAGTCTACTACCACTAACACCTTCTTTTTAGCCATTTTAAATATCCTCCCTTAATTTAAAGTGTTTCCACTAATTTTTTATTAAATCAATATTTACTTTTTATTATGTCTTATGCTAAACATAATTGCTTTGCTCCTTATTTATCCACTATTGTTAAGGAACATCCAGTAACAACAATGCATCCACTCTCATTTTGTGTAGCCTTATAATCCATATGTATATCCATATCACTGTTTACTTGAATAGTTCCTTTCTCAATAAGCCCTTTTACAATAGCTTCTGCCATTTCATCTAGATTTAATTCAATTTTTCTTGACTCTTTACAGTTCTTCATCTTTTTCTCCTTGATAAATGTAAGCTGAATGCTTATCCTTTGTAAGCTTTACACAACTTTTGTCTGTTACAACACATTTATCTCCATGTTTATTAACTCCAATATATGCATCATACCAACCATTTGCCACAGTAAACCAATCTCCTACATGAAGACTAAACAAATCAGTTAGTACCCCACCGTATTCTGGATGTATATCCCCATAATATGCATTGTATTCTTCACACCACTCACCTTCTTTAGCTCCCTTTACCCTGTCAGCTACTTTAGTCTTAAGCTCTATTCCATACTGTTTTGAACCAATTCCATGAGTATCCCTCCACTCTTTATATATGTCTGACACCTGATTCTGTAGCTTTCTAATTTCAGCTCTAATAATTTCAGCCCTACCTACAGCTTCTTTATACTGCTTATCATAAATTCCTGATACAAAACCCATTTCTACAAGTTTTTTGACAAAGAACTCACGGTCTATGTTACTATATACCAAATGTGCTGGCCTCTTTTTAGATATATCCTTAATAAACTGGCTCATGCCTCCACTTGAAATAGTAGAACCCATTTTTACTAAGTTGAGTCTATCTTTCTTAACCCACAGACGTTTATATAATGAAATACAAGCGTCATCATCACTCTCATCAATTAACATATAACAAATATCTTTGTATTTGAAATAAATCTTATAGCTTGTCACTCTAGTAACTTTAAGCTCTTTTAAATCTTCAAGTTTAACCTTGTAACTCAACCTAAATCATCCCCTTTATTTTATATATACTATATTATAACATCTTATTAACATTTTGTCAATATCTATGTTTTAAAAATTTCCAGTTACTTTTCATAACTGGAAATTTCATTAGTTATACTTATCCTTAACTAGTTCAGCTAACTTGATGATAGCATCTTCAAATGTGTCTCCCCCACAATCCAGATCTAAATCGTGTATTCTACAATCTTTATCATATGGACCACATTCCAACCAGACTTCTACATGCGTATTCTTTGAATTATCATTGTCTACTGCTTTTGTATCAGGATTTACCTTAACTACCTCAATATCTAAGCAATCTACAAAAGCATAGTTAAATATTTTATGGTTTAATAAATAATGCCAAGAAGTATAAAAATCACCCATTTAACTGCCCCCCCCTATTATTTATCATTTTTATCCTTAACTGCCTCAACACTTCCTTTATTGAATAATACCAAGTTTGAATCATCCTTAAATAAGTCAAAAGAAGCATCAACAGGAACTGGAATGATTAATTCTACAGGCTTCTTACCATCGTAAGCGTCCACATTAACCTGCATTACCTTCTGTGCCCCATGCCATGTTTTAGATTCAATATCATAATAACTATTTGGATTACCTACACACTTAAGTTTCCAAGAATTTGATACAAGTAAATCACCGTATTCTCTTGTATTCTTGATTTCTACAAGTCTCTTGAACTCATAAGTAGTCTCTAAAATGTCTCTTAATCTTTTACAAGTTTTGTTTTCCATAGAATTAACTATTACTACATTTAGTAACACCAACACTACAGCTAAACTTAGTGCATAAGGTAAATATACCC
>JAGALE010000161.1 GCA_017625335.1 Lachnospiraceae bacterium | reverse complement strand
TTGTGGAAGATATTGGGGAAGGAATTAACATGAACGCTGATGATTTGAGAAAAATCAAGTTAAAGAAGGGAGAGAGTATAACCATATCGTCCAAATCATTTGATGCTGGAATTACTATAACCATTGAGTATAATTAGTGTTAATAAATAGGCAAACAACCTAAAATAGGGTTGCTTGCCTATTTTTATATGGAGTGATAAAATAATTAGCGAATTGTTGAAAAAATTGTTATGAATTTAATATGTTGAGAGGGATATTAGATGAGGATAATTTGTCTTATGGAAAATACTGCACTAGCAGATAATATAGTTTCAGAGCATGGCTTTAGCTTATATGTGGAGACCAAGAACCACAAGCTTTTAATAGATGCAGGTCAATCAGACGCATTTGCCGAAAATGCTAAGAGTTTAGGAGTGGATTTGTCTAAGGTTGATATGGCTATGCTTAGCCACGGACATTACGACCACTCCGGTGGGTTGATGAAATTTGCGGAGATTAATGAGAAAGCACCTATTTATATGCAGAGCAATGCAGGTGGTGAGTATTATCACACTAATGACACATTAGAGAAGTATATTGGTATAGATAAGGATATTCTTAAGCTGCCTCAGGTAAGATTAATTGATGGAAATGTAAGAATTGATGATGGGATAAGCGTGTTTGCAGGTGTGAAGGGGAGAAGACATTTTCCATCAGGGAATTTGGAGTTAACGGTGAAGCTTTCTGATGGTACATTCATACAGGATGACTTCAGCCATGAGCAGTATGTGGTTATTGAGGACAATGGCAAGAGGGTATTAATCTCCGGCTGTGCCCATAATGGAATTCTTAATATTTTAGGTGAGTTTAAAAAGCTGTATGGCTGTGAGCCTGATATGGTTATAAGTGGATTTCACCTTATGAAAAAAAACGGTTACAGTGATGAGGATGTGGAGAATATTAAGGTAATAGCTGCCGAGCTTAAAGCTATGGACACAACATTTTACACAGGTCATTGTACAGGAGAAGAACCCTTTGCTATAATGAAGGATATTATGGGAGATAAGCTACATTACATACACAGTGGAGATGAGATATAGGAGGTTACTGTGGAAGAAAATCAATTGGAGAGTAAAAATTTGCTTAAAAGAACCGGTAGTATCTTATGGAAGATAGTAGTTGGAGTGAGTATATTTATTATTGTGGCATTTGTTGTGTTGATGTGCATAATTATAATTCCCTTACCTATCAGCGTGAAAAATGCAGAAGTGAATTATCAGACATCGCAGATTTTTACAAGAGAGGATATGGACGAAGCTATTGCTGTAGTTAAAGATGAATTCAAAGGAATGGAATACTTTGAAGGTTGTAGAATGGATAAGATAGTTTATGATGGGGACGAAATATCTTTAAGAGAATTGGAGTCCTTAAAGGAAAGAAACTTGGATTATGATGAGTGTATTCTATTCCAAACATATTATACAAGAAGTAAAATAGCATGTTTTAAGGATAGCTGGGGACCAGAGGAAGGTATGTTTATATTCTGGTTGGGAAGAAAAGATGGTGGTTCTTGGAAGGTTATTAGTTCAGGAACAGGATATTAGAAAGAAAAAATGGAGAGTGGGTTCTTGTATCATATGGATACCCATAAAGGAAAAATGGAGAAAAACAGAAGAGGAACAAACAAAACAGAATATGTATCAGATTATGTGGTGTTTGATTTAGAGACCACAGGTATAAGCTGTAAAAATGATTCTATTATTGAAATATCAGCGGTAAAGGTTATAAATGGTCAGGTGATAGACACATTTTCCACATTGGTAAATCCTATGAGACCTATACCTTACGGAGCAACTGCGGTAAATGGTATAACAGATGAAATGGTAAAGGATGAACCTACAATTAAGCAGGTTTTGCCTGAGTTTATCAGCTTTATAGGTGATATGGTTTTAGTGGG
>JAGALE010000160.1 GCA_017625335.1 Lachnospiraceae bacterium | reverse complement strand
GATAGAATGCTCCTCAACAGTGAAGATTCTGCCAGTAGACTTAGCTGCCTCGATAACGATATCCTTATCAAGAGGCTTGATAGTGTGAATATTGATAACCTGTGCACTGATGCCATCAGCTTCAAGCATCTTGGCTGCCTCGAGAGACTCTGACACAGGAAGACCAGTTGCGATGATGGTAAGATCAGTACCCTTTCTTAACTCAACACCCTTGCCGATCTCGAACTTGTAAGTAGCCTCATCATTGATAGTAGGCACTGCAAGTCTACCAAAACGAAGGTAGCAAGGACCATAATACTCGAAAGCTGCCTTAACAGCTGCGCGAGCCTCAACATCATCAGCAGGGTTGATAACAACCATACCTGGGATAGCACGCATAAGAGCGATATCCTCGTTACACTGATGAGTTGCGCCATCCTCACCTACAGAGATACCTGCGTGAGTAGCACCAATTTTAACATTAAGCTTTGGATAACCAATAGCATTTCTAACCTGCTCAAAAGCACGACCTGCTGCAAACATAGCAAAAGAACTCATAAAAGGTACGAAGCCAGCTGTAGACATACCAGCAGCAACACCTGCCATATTCGCCTCAGCAATACCACAATCAATGTGTCTGTCCGGAAATGCATTTCTGAACTTAACAGTCTTGGTAGCCTCTGCTAAGTCAGCATCTAAAACAACTAAGTTGTCATGCTCCTTACCAAGCTCCACTAACGCATTACCATAGCTGTCTCTTGTAGCAATCTTATCTCCTAACATAATGCGTCACCTACCTTTCTTAAGTCCTCCATAGCGATAGCATACTCCTCATCATTAGGAGCCTTTCCATGCCAGCCTGCCTGATTCTCCATAAATGAAACATCCTTGCCCTTTAAAGTCTTAGCAATGATAGCAGTTGGCATACCCTTAGTAGCCTTCGCCTCAGCAAAAGCCTTATCTATCTCATCAAAATCATTACCATTAATATTTATAACATGGAAATTAAACGCTTTAAACTTCTCATCTATAGGATAAGGAGAGCAAACATCTGCTACCGAACCATCAATCTGAAGGTTGTTATTATCAACGATAACTACCAGATTGTCAAGCTTTCTATGTCCTGCGAACATAGCTGCCTCCCAAATCTGACCCTCCTGAATCTCACCATCACCACATAAGCAGTAAGTGCGGTAATCCTTGCCACTCATCTTAGCTGCAAGAGCCATACCTGCTGCCACAGAAAGACCCTGACCAAGAGAACCTGATGACATATCAACACCTGGGATGTGCTTCATATCAGGATGTCCCTGAAGATAAGAACCTGTATGTCTTAAAGTCTTAAGATCCTCCACTGGGAAATAACCTCTCTGCGCAAGCACTGAGTAAAGACCCGGTGCAGTGTGACCCTTTGAGAGAACGAATCTGTCTCTGTTTTCATCCTTAGGATTAGCTGGGTCAATATTCATCTCCTCAAAATAGAGATAAGTGAAAATATCTGCTGCTGAAAGAGAACCGCCTGGGTGTCCTGCCTTTGCACTGTGTACAGCAGTAACGATACCCTTACGAACCTCTACAGCTTTCTTCTGAAGCTCTAATTTGTTCATAGCGTTACCATAGTCCTTTCGTTAAATTCCACTAGATGTAAGCCTAGTGATTCTCATAGCTTTTTATATTATACTACAATTTTTCAAAAAATCCTATATATTTTTTAAGGGGCTGTTGTTACAGCCCCTATTAAATATTACGCCTCTTCTCCGAATACCGCCAAGTAATCCTGCTGGAACTTCTCGATACCCTGTGATGTTAAAGGATGCTTAGTCATCATCTCAATAACTGAGTAAGGTACAGTTGCAATATCAGCGCCTGCGATAGCACAGTCAGTAACGTGAATTGGGTTACGAACTGATGCACAGATAATTTCTGTCTCAAGCTGGTAGTTCTCAAATATAGTTACGATATCCTGAATAAGATCAATACCTGTAGTTGAAATATCATCAAGTCTTCCAAGGAATGGTGATACGTAAGTAGCACCTGCTCTGGCTGCAAGAAGAGCCTGAGCTGCAGTAAAGATAAGAGTAACATTAGTCTTAATACCCTCTGCTGCAAGTACCTTAACTGCCTTAAGACCTTCAACTGTCATAGGAATCTTAACTACCATATTAGGGTGGATAGCTGCAATCTCTCTACCCTCTTTAATCATACCCTCTGCATCTACAGTTGTGGCCTTAACCTCACCACTGATTGGGCCGTCAACTATAGTAGTAATCTCCTTGATTACCTCGTTGAAATCTCTACCTTCCTTTGCAATAAGTGATGGGTTTGTAGTAACGCCACAGATAACGCCCATCTCATTAGCCTTTCTAATATCATCCACATTAGCTGTATCTATAAAAAACTTCATTATACCTACTTCCTTTCTATTATATTTCAAAACTCCTGCGGAGTTTTGTTGTGCCGAATTTACATCAGCGTAGCTGATACATTTCCTATGTAAATTCGTGCACATCTACAACTTTTCTTTTACACACTCCCAGTCAGGAGCCGGAGCTTACGCCCTCTGCATCCACTCAGAGGGCCACCCCTAAATACCCATTTACAATTTACCCTAGAAATATTGCAAGCACACCTTAATCTGTGGGCTCCCATTTTCCCGGGCAGTACAACTTGCTTTTTCTCTATATGCCCGGTTTCCCTGACACTATGACTCATCAGGTCTTCTTTCCCGGGCAATACAGCTTGCTTTTTTCCTATATGCCCGGTTTCCCTGACACTATGACTCATCAGGTCTTCTTTCCCGGGCAATACAGCTT
>JAGALE010000159.1 GCA_017625335.1 Lachnospiraceae bacterium | reverse complement strand
TTAATTAATTGTACTTAGCAATAATTTCCTCATTAGCCTTCATGGCCTGAACTTCCATATCTTTTCTAAAGCTAAGAAGCTTAGTCTTAATCTCTTCATGCTTTATAGACATAATCTGAAGGGCAAGATATGCAGCATTCTTTCCGCCATTAATAGCTACTGTAGCTACAGGAATTCCAGGTGGCATCTGCACGATAGAGTAAAGCGCATCTACACCATCTAACACAGAACCTGATATTGGTACACCTATAACAGGTAAAACAGTCTGAGAAGCGACAACTCCAGGCAATGCAGCAGCCATACCGGCACCTGCAATAATTACCTCTGTTCCGTTATTATTAGCTTCCTCAATAAAAGCTGACAATCCTGCATGTGCCCTATGAGCAGATAGACATCTTACATCAACAGCAACACCATACTCCTTTAAAATATCAATAGCTGGCTCAAGCTTTGGTAAATCACTTGTTGAACCCATTATTATAGCTACTCTCATTATTGTTCCTCCAAATTACTAAAATTTAAATACTGACATGCTATCCTCAAGATCTGCAGCAATCTGGCGAAGTCCATTAGACTTATCAGAAATATCCTCAACGATAGCTGAAACCTCTGTAGCAGATGCAGATGTTTCCTCTGTACCAGCAGCATTCTCCTCTGCAATAGCAGTTAAGTTCTGAACTATATCTACAACACCAACTCTTGCCTCATCAAGCTGTGCAGCCTTATCTGATATTCTGTCAATAGCTCTGTTAGACTGTTCAACACCACTTATTATCTGAGTAAATGCATTATCAGTCTGCTCTACATGATCACTCTGTAATCTGATAATCTCCTTAACATCATACATAGTTTCAACAGCTCTCTCTGAATCCTTAAGAAGCTCTTGAATAATAATCTCAATCTGCTGTGCAGATATATTACTCTGCTCTGCAAGCTTCTGAATCTCAGCAGCAACAACAGCAAAGCCCTTACCCTGCTCACCAGCTCTTGCAGCCTCAATAGAAGCATTGAGAGAAAGTAAGTTAGTTTCTTCTGCAATGGAAGTGATAAGCTTTGTAGCTTCACTAATCTTAAGAGCTGACTCATTAGTAGTATTAGTCTGCTCAGCAATTACATCTATGTACTCGCCGGCTCTTCTATTAACATCACCAAGCTCCTTTAATATATTCTTAGCAAATGAAGTAGATTCCTTCATCTCCTCTGCATATTCACGAAGTCTTGAAATCTCTACATTAGTCTCTTCAACCATGTTACCCATAATAATAACATTCTCAGTTGCAGACTGAGTATCCTCAGCCTGTGATGTAGCACCCTGAGCAATATCATTAACAGCCTTCTCTACCTGCTCCATAGTAGTTGAAGTCTCTGCAGCATCAGTATTGAGAGCATCAGCTGCATACATAACATTATCACTCTTCTCCTTAATTGTACCAACAACATCAACTAAGGCAAGTCTAAGCTGATCCATAGCACGACTAATCATACCAGTCTCATCTTTTTTGCTATTGAGTTTAACCTGTAATGGGTCCTCTGTGAAATCCATACCAGCAACCTTCTCAACAACCTTAGTAAGCTGTGTGATAGGTCTAATAAGAAGCCAAGCAACAACACCACCGATTAACCCGAAAACAACAATAGCTATAAATATAGCTCTAACACCTCTTTTGTTAAGGTGTGTTATAGCCTCGAAAAGCTCTTCTTCATCTGCTGTTACAACAAGTATGTACTCCTGTCCCTTTGGAACGTAAACTCCGGCGTACTTCATAGCTCCCTTGTATTCGTATTCTACAGTACCATTCTCAATAGTTTTACCAACCTTAATATCGGCTACTATCTGAGTAACTACAGCGTTCTCAACAGGCTTACCAACCTTAGTTGAATCAGGATGATACAACATATTACCATCCGGACATACTACATATACATAGCTACTGTCAACATCCTCCATACCAACGTCATCAAGCTCATGAGATAAGTACTCATATGTCAGTATTTCTTCAGCACTTGTAAGAAGAATTTCCTCATCAATCATAGTACCATATGCAAGAGAAATATCATCCATATAATGATGATTAAGCAATGTAATCTCATCTTTAATATTTGGTGAATAAAGCCACACCATCAAACCACCTGTAAGTGCTATCATAACAATCATAGCTCCAATCAAGTAGTATCTCATAGAGAAAATTTTAGTTTTTTTGTTTTCCATCTAGGGTGCCCTCCTTCGTATAATCTAATTTTTCATATCAAATATTTTAACAAATTAAACAATTTTTTACAAGCATTCAAGTGAATTTGTTAACAAAATTATGTAAACAATAGTTTTAAATTAAACAACACATAAAGCTCCCCAACCTGATTGATTGTTGGGATAGCTGTTAAAATCCAGTAAGGGTCTTGCAGCTGCTATGAGATATGCTTTAACCTTCTCCCCGTACAAAAACAAATCATTACCATTAACTATTCCATATTCCATAAGCATAGCTGCGGCTGATGATACAAAAGGTGTTGCAAATGAGGTTCCAGTAACTAATTCATATCCACCTCCCGCACTAGCTGTATCAATATTAACTCCC
>JAGALE010000158.1 GCA_017625335.1 Lachnospiraceae bacterium | reverse complement strand
GGTAGAACAGCAGCTTAAGCTGCGAGATGGCGGGGATTATGCCAACGATAGAACCACAATATTGGATATTTCAGAGCTTTCCGAGTAATCGGAAAGCTATTTTCGTTTTATACCGCAGGTTAAATGATTTACCCTATTCTATAATATATAATAAATTGATAAACTATATTTCACTGAGAGGTGTATAATGAAGGTAACAGATATAAAAATATAGAAAGAAGGGATAATATGATATACTACACAGCAGATTTGCATCTTGGACATGCAAATGTAATACGATTTGACAATCGTCCATTTGATGATGTGGATGAGATGGATAGATATATAATTGATATGTGGAATGTCAGGGTTAATGTTGATGATCATGTGTATATAGTGGGAGACATATGCCTGAATAATAGTAAACCGGCAGACAAGTATTTGGCTCAGCTAAAGGGGCATAAGCATCTTATAGTAGGTAATCATGATGGCAAGCTAATTAAGAATCAGAAGGCTATGGCATACCTAGATTCTATAAATGATATATTGCAGATTGATGATAATGGTAGAAGAATATGTTTGTGTCATTATCCTATGGCTGAGTGGCCAGGATATTATAGGGGCGCGTGGCACATTTATGGACACATTCATAATAATAAGAATGAGGCATTTTACAATATGAAGGAGAAGGAAAAGGCATTGAATGCAGGGTGCTGTATCAATAATTACATGCCAGTAACATTAGATGAGCTTATATTAAATAATAATAGTTTTAAAGAGCTAGAAGATGATTTATAGTAGAGAAAATGAACACAAAAATCAATTGTTTGCAGGATAAAGGTATAAAAATTAGTCGATTTCTGATAAAATAAGTAAAAAATGAACAAAATCCCTCATGTTTTTATTGACAAGCTATATCGGTTTAATTATAATGAAACTGTTCAAAATACATATCGAAACAGAGAGTTTCGAACATTAAGGAGGATTAATATGAAATTCAAGATGAAAAAGTTAGTTGTTATGCTTCTTTGCATAGTGCTTTGCATGGGGATGATGACAGGTTGTGGAAAAGAAAAGGAAAAAATTATAATCTACTCAAGTGGAGAGGATTATAAGATAGAGTATATGAACAATCGCCTTAAAGAACAGTTTCCTGATTACGATATTACTATCGAGTATGTTTCTTCAGGTAACCACGCAGCTAAGCTTTTATCAGAGGGCGAGGCTACAGATTGTGATATAACACATGATTTAGAGTACGGTTATATGGCACAGTTAGATCAGGCAGGTCTTTTAGCTGATTTATCATCATATGATACAAGCGTTTTCATGGAGGATACTTTACAGAGCTCGAATTACTTAGTTGAGTGTAGAGTAGGTGGAGCAATTATCGTTAATACTCAGGTTTTAGAGGAGAAGGGCTTAGCTGCTCCAACTTGCTATGAGGATCTTCTTAAGCCAGAGTACAAGGGACTTATTTCAATGCCTAATCCAAAGTCATCAGGTACTGGTTACATATTCTTAAAGGGACTTGTAAATGCATGGGGCGAGGAAGCTGCATTTGAATATTTTGACAAGCTTACTCCAAATGTGTTACAGTATACTTCGTCAGGTTCAGGTCCTGTTAACGCATTGCTTCAGGGAGAGGTTGCAATTGGACTTGGTATGACTAGCCAGGCTGTTACAGAGATTAACAATGGTGCACCATTACAGATAATATATTTTGAAGAGGGTTCACCTTATACTATGTACGGAATGGGTATTGTAAAGGGTAAGGAAGAAAGTGAAATCGTTAAGGAAGTATTTGACTTTATGGTTAATACACTTAACTATGAAACTGTTGAGAAGTTCTACCCAGAGAAGGTTTATAAGGATATCGACTATAAGATGGAGAACTTCCCAGAGAATATTAATTATAGCGATATGAGTAACAACACTAGTGAAGAGAAGACAAGACTTTTAGAGATGTGGAAATACTAAGATAAAAGGTAAAATTTAGGGTGTATAATATGGAAAATACAAAACTTCAGGTAAAAGATTTACAAAAGGAATATGATGGACAGGTAGTTTTAGATAATGTTAGCTTTTCAGTAAATGAGGGAGAATTCTTATCGATTTTAGGACCTTCAGGATGTGGTAAGACTACTATACTTAGAATCTTAATTGGACTTCTTAAGGCTGATAGTGGTACTGTTCTAAAGGATGGTGAAGATATAACTAATGCCCTTCCATCTAACAGAGGTATGGGAATTGTTTTCCAGAATTATGCACTTTTTGAAAACATGACCGTTTTGGAGAATGTTGAGTATGCTTTGAAGATAAGAAAAGAGAATAAGACACCTGCTAGGAAAAAGGAAATCAGAGAGCAGGTTCTTAAGATGATAGAGCATATGGAGCTGACAGAGCACATTGATAAGAGACCAGCTCTTTTATCAGGTGGTCAGCAGCAGAGAGTTGCTATTGCAAGAACTCTCGTTATGAATCCCGATATTATACTTTTCGATGAGCCAATGTCTGCCCTTGATGTGGCAACAAGATTAGCTCTTCGAAAGGTTTTGAAGGATATTCAGAAGGAATTTGGAACAACCATGATATATATTATACATGACCAGGAAGAAGCATTTGCCATGTCAGACAGAATTATGGTTATGGATAAGGCACAGATTGTTCAGATTGATACACCTGAAAACCTTGTTAACAAGCCTGCTAATGATTATGTTAAGGAATTCGTGGTTGACAACATACAGATAAAGGTTGACTCTCTTGTAAAATACGTAAGGGGATAAGAATATGAATAGAATAAAAAAGTCTGATGCTACGAAGACGTTGTTAGCATTTGTATTTATAGCACTTATCTTTATTCCGTTAGTTAATATGTTCATGTATATGGATAAAGAGAGTGTTGATAAGGTTGTAAGCTCCCCTGTATTTGGCACAGCAGTGAAGAATTCGCTTGCTTCAACCTTGGTATCTACAGTGATAACTGTAGTTTTAGCTTTTGCTCTTGCAATGAGTATTGAGCGCTCTAGTATAAAATTCAAGAAGATATTTTCAGTTTTATTTTCCTTGCCAATGCTTGTTCCGTCTATATCTATAGGAATGGGACTTACTATACTATTTGGCAACAATGGAATTCTTACAAAGTTTTTTTGTATGTCACAAGGTATATATGGTTTTGGGGGCATAGTGATGGGTTCGGTATTGTATGCTTTTCCAGTAGCTT
>JAGALE010000157.1 GCA_017625335.1 Lachnospiraceae bacterium | reverse complement strand
TAATGTGATTTTAATAGCATGTTACTTGATTGAGGTTGTTAAGGGATCAAGAACAATGGGCTATTTTATAGTATTTTGTATACTTGCCTTAGTTCCTATGATTCTTACATATTTGCTTTATTTTAAGAATAAAGAAAGTGCAGCCATAAAATATGTTATTATGATAGGCTTTGGAATATTTTATCTTTTTATTATCTTTACAACCACATCGCCTATTGCATACATATATGCATTCTTGATGGCTATTATTTTACTTGTATATAATGATTTAAAGCTTACTATATCATTTTCAGGATTGATAGCTTTAGGTAATATTGTGCATGTGGCATATCTTGGAGTATCCGGACAGATTGCTAAAGAAGAATTGGCAAATATAGAAATCCGTGTGGCATCTGTTGTTTTGTTTATGGTATTTATGGTTCTCTCTAGTATTGTGATGAATAAGATTAATCAGAGAAAGATGGACGAGATTAATGCAGAGAAGGAGAGAACAGCTCAGCTTATGAATAATCTTCTGCATACTTCTCAGAGAATTACTTCTGATATAGAGGTAGTAACTGGTAAGATGTCATTGCTGGAGGATTCTGCTAATAAGACTATGTCTTCTATGGAAGAGGTTGCTCAGGGAACAAGTGATACTGCCGATTCTATACAGCATCAGATGGAAAGAACAGAAGAAATCCAGGGTACTATTCAGAAGGTTAATGAGGTTTCTGATAAGATTGAGCGCAATTTAAATAATACTAAGAGAGAGCTTGAGAATGCACAGAAGAATATTGATGATCTTATTGAAAGAGTGAATATATCTAACAGTGAGAATGCTAAAGTTTCTAAGGAGCTTGCTGAGCTTAATGAATATGCAAGTCAGATGCAGTCTATTGTAAGCTTAATCGAATCAATTACAAGTCAGACAAGCTTACTTTCTCTTAATGCAAGTATTGAGGCTGCTCGTGCCGGTGAAGCCGGTAAGGGCTTTGCAGTAGTTGCTACTGAGATTTCAGGACTTGCTACACAGACTCAGGATGCTACTGAAAGTATTGCTGCTCTTATTGGTAACATTTCTACAGAGCTTGAACAGGTTGTTGAGGTTGTTGAAGGCATGATTGGTAACAGTAATATTCAAAGTGATGCTGCTCATAATGTAGCAGATAGCTTTGAGGTTATTAATGTTTCCGCTGAAGAGGTCTTCGCAGAGTCTAATAATCTTAAGAACCTTGTAGAAGAGCTTACAATTACCAACCAGGCTATTGTAGAGGGTATAGAGACCATATCAGCAGCTACAGAGGAGGTAACCGCTCATTCTACAGAGACATATGAGAGTAGTGCTGAAAACAGTGAAATTACAACAGAGGTTGGTCACATAATTCAGGGCTTGAACGAGATGGCACAGCAGCTTGTGGTAACAAATTAATATTGGAACAGTTATTTACCCGAGGAGAAAAATCTCTTCGGGTATTTTTTTGAAAAAACTCTTTACAAGATATTATCAATATGATAATATCAATATAGAAATAACAGATAAGGGGGTATAAAATGATATCTAATGAAAATGGTTCACAAACAAATTGCGACGAAGAAACCTTTTTATCAAGCTATAGTATGGATGATTATGACAGACCATCTGTTACTACGGATATTGTAGCATTTAAGATTAGGTCGGTAACGGGAGATACCTACAGACATAATTCAAAAAGTACCTTATCTATACTATTGGTAAGACGAGGAGAACATCCATATAAGGATATGTGGGCATTGCCTGGAGGGTTTCTTAGAAAGGATGAGACTGTTGAAGAATGTGCTTATCGAGAGATTAAGGAAGAGGCAACAGTTGAACCCATTTCACTGATGCCGGTTGGCATATTTAGCAATCCTAGTCGCGATCCTAGAGGTAGAATTATATCTAATGCATATTTATCAATTATATGTGAAGATGTTGTTCCAAAGGGAGGAACGGATGCTATAGATGCAAGGTGGTTTGATGTTTTATTTTGTGAAGATAGTGGAATCTGTACAATGACATTAACTAGTGATGATGTAGTTTTAAAAGCCAAATTAAAAAAAGTAAAAACAATATTTAAGAAAACTGATTTTGAGATAATTGAAGGAGAAGATTTGGCATTTGACCATGCTGGCATAATTGGTACAGCAATTACTCTTCTTAGGGATAGTGCTAAGGATTATGATTTGATATTTGATTTCCTTCCTGAAACCTTTACACTTACCGCATTGCAGGATGTTATTGAAACTATAACAGAGGTATCTTTAACTCCGGCAAACTTTAGAAGAAAGATATCTGAATTTGTTCAGGAAACAAATGAATATGTAACTGGAGCGGGTCATAGGCCAGCTAAGCTATTTGAACGAAAATAATTTTTAAATATAAGGAGGATGATTTTATGAAGAAGTTTTTGGTTGTTGTCGATATGCAGAAGGATTTTGTAGATGGTTCACTTGGAACTAAGGAAGCAGTAGCAATAGTTCCTAATGTAGTTAAGAAGATAAATGATTTTGAGGGTGATATATTTGTTACCTATGATACACATTTTGATAACTATATGAATACTAGTGAGGGCAAGAAGCTTCCTGTACCACATTGTATAAAGGGTACAGATGGATGGAAGTTAGATGCAAAGGTTGAAGCTGCTCTAAGTGGAAAGAAATATACCCCTGTGGAAAAGATTACATTTGGTTCAGTTGATCTTCCTGATATGATATTTAAAGCCGCTGATGGTGAGGATTTTAGTATAGAGCTTGTTGGACTTTGTACAGATATCTGTGTTGTATCTAATACACTTATTTTAAAGGCTAATTATCCTGAGAAGGAAATCACTGTTGATTCAAGCTGTTGTGCAGGTGTAACTCCTGAAAGTCATGATTCGGCACTTACAACTATGAAGATGTGTCAGATTAATGTGATTTAGTATGTGAGGTATATAATTAGTTAATGTTGAAATGAAAATATATTTTATATATGAAATGTCTAACATAGGTTGAATATTATAGGGAGGGATTTCATGGTTAGAATTAATGGATTAGCCTTCAAGGATGAAGAGTTTCATAATGGTGAAGTAATCTTTGAAAGGGTGAAGTTGTTAGATGATAAATTTAACATTATTGAGATGAATTTTAAGGATAATAGAGATATAACAGCTGTGCTTTTTGCAAGACAATGGCTTAAGGATAAGGCCCCATCAGCAAAATGTAAGCTTATTATGAAATATTGTCCTTATGAGAGAATGGACAGAGAGATTAATGATCAGTTGTTTTCTATGAAATATTTTGCTGAAATATTAGCCAAATTTGATTTTGATTGCATAGAAATATTGGATCCTCACAGTCAGGTATGTGTGAATGAGCTTAAGGATAAGGGGATGAATGTTGAAATACTTGATTTGGAATCTTATATTAATAAGGTTATAGAGGATTTTAAACCGGATTATCTGTTTTATCCAGATAAGGGTGCTGCGAAAAAATATCCAGAGATACTTAAAAATATAGATATACCATATTTCTTTGGTGCAAAAGTAAGAGATTTGGAAAATAAGGGCAGAATCAAGGATTACGAATTAATTGAAGCCCCTGATTTAAAGGATAAGAAGATTCTTATTATTGATGATATATGCTGTTTAGGTGGTACTGCATATAATGGGGCAATGCTTATGAAGGAACAGGGTGCATTTAATGTGGCATTTTATATAAGTCATTGTGAGAATGGAGTGTTTGCAGGTAAGCTTTTGAAGCAAGAGGGGAATAGATACGCAGTTGATAAAATATATACTGCAAACACTATGCTGTTAGATAGTGAACACGACAATATTGTTGTTGTAGATTAATTATAACGAGGTGATTGGAATGAATAAGATTAATCCTATGCTGTTAATAGATTTTTACAAGGCTGTTCATGCAGAGATGCTGCCTAAAGAAATTACAAAATCTGTGTCTTATTTTACTCCTAGAATGAGTAGAGTAAAGATGTGGGATAAGGTAGTGATGTT
>JAGALE010000156.1 GCA_017625335.1 Lachnospiraceae bacterium | reverse complement strand
CACTATACTTGATTTTAAACTCATTTAACTCATCTCTTAATTGTTCAATAATGAGTTCATCATCACTATTCTTACCCTTTAATCTAGTTATTGTATTTTCAAGTTCTTTAACAGATTCTTTTAATTCTTCTGAGTATCTTAAAGCTCTATCTTTATCTTCTTTTAATTGATTATATTCACTTAAACCTATTGGTTCCTCTATAACACTTCCTGATGAAACTAAATTTTTATATGCTTTAACTACTGTATTCTTTTCATTTTCTAATGAAACTATTATCTTCTTTAGTTTTGTTATCTCAGCTTCAAGTACCATATTAGCTTCATTAGGTATGAATATTTCATCGCCTGAATGTTTATCTTGTTTTTCACAAGATTCCTTTGTTATAATAATTCTAGGCTCATTTTTATCATTTTCTACATATTCTTTCTGTTCTACTTTAATTTCTTCAGTTGATTCATTTTTAATTAAGCTTACCTTTTTATTATCTGTGTCATCAACTGGTTTATTCTGAGTTATTGATTCCTCAACAACCTGCTTAATCGTTTCATTAATTTCTTTTTGCTCATTATCTTCAATTCCCAAATCCATTGTAAATGACCCAAATAAATCATCTTCGATATCGTCATTTACAATTGTTTTTCTAAAATCTATATTTGTACTAACATTAATACCTAATATGTTGTATAATGCTACATGAAGTTCATTTAATGTTAGATAAATGTCTAGTCCAAGTTCATCTGCAATACCACAAGTTGTATCATCGTTATCCTTTACATAGAAAAAGACTTTATTCTCATTACTCTGAGATATAAAGTTATTTAATACCTTTTTAATATATTCCTCTTCTGTATCAAGGATATTTTCAATTATTAATATATGTAAATCATCTAAATTTTTGATGCTATATTCTAATTCTTCTACTGTAATTGCTCTATAAGCTTTAGCATGACTGAATTTAATATCTGAACTATTTCCTACTTTAACAAGTATTTTAGTTTGGCTTTTCATAAGGCACCCAAACCCCCGTGTAATAATCTTTAAGCTGTGGTACTTAATTATCTAAAATTAAATACCACAGCTTGTATTAATTAGTTGCTAGCTGTAGCAGCTGCCTGTTTTGCTGCTTTAACTGAATCTACTTTTGCTCTTACAAATAAACCTTTAATATTTGCAAGTCTTGCATCATCTCCATAAGGTACAACCTTTGTATTAGGACTAATTTCCATTAAAGCTTCTGTAACAAATTTACTTAATGGTTCTGATGTTTTAACTACTTCAGCATTTTCATTAATGTACTGACTCTGCATTGAACCACCACCTGATACAATAATTGCCTTAATTGACTGAAGTGGAATTTTCTTACGCTGGAAGTAAGATTCAATATTACTTACAACCTGCTTAGCAAGCACTTTCTTAGCTTCTGTTACAAGTCCAGAAATCACTTTATAAGAGCTACCAAGCTGTAATCTACCCTCAGACATTGTTCTTTCAGCATCATCAATAGGTAATTCAAATGCATATTCCTCTCTAATTAAGTCAATCAGTTCATCCCTTGCAATGTTACCACCTTCTTTAAAGGTCTGACCTGACTTATCAATATATCTACCATCTCTAATAATAGCAATATCTGTTGTTGATGCACCGATATCAAGAGATAATACCTGTCCAGCCATGAATGGCTTTGCCTCTTCCTTAGGAGTTCCCTGCATTGTAAAGAAGTATGATACCATAGCCATAAATGATTCTTCAAAGAAACAAACGTTCTGAACGTTTAGTTTAACTGATGCACCTCCTAAATACTTAGGAAATTCTACTACGTACTTACCCACTAAATTAGTCAGCATAATTTCTTTTGCCTTCTTAATTTCTGTTGGAGGTAATGCAATATATAAGTTGATATCCTCACCAACATTCTGTGTGAGTCTGCTAATTGCAGCTGCTGTAATTACTGATATGTAATTAATTTTCTGATTGTACTTATGTTCAAGCATTGAAGGTCTTACATTTGTTGAAGCATATCTATCTGCCATTGTTCCGATTAATGCTTTAGCAGGAAATACTGTTTCTGTAATAGTATTTTCTTCATCACCTTTTTTAAGTACTAATCCACCTTCTTTGTTAATAACAACTTCAAGAGCGTTTTCAATTGCACTATCATATGGCTCCATATCTACTGCAGTAGTAGTGTCAATAAACACCATGTTGTTTGGCATAAGTGCAATCTTACCAGAATCAGATGTATATCTTGTTCCTGATGCTCCTAAATCAATTGCTACAAAATTACTCATGTTTGTCTGTTCCTCTCTTTCTTAAATAGATAAATAATTTTTTAAAACATACAACTTAATACTCAACTGCCTATTAAAAGGCTTTATATTAATTCTCATTTGGAGCTTTTATTTCTAATTGCTTCATTTGAGTATGCTTGTCAATAACCATAATTACAATGGTTATTATTGTAATTATTAATATCACCACACTTAATACTGTTAATACTAATAAGTCCAATTGAGATACCAATATTATAATACTGTATATAATATTTAGTATATTTAGTATTATTGCTAATCTATTATGTAATTTATTATTACTATTATTAGCTGCTAATTTTAAATTTATTAATAATATTAATTGTATAAATGCCATAATAATGCTTATTGCTAACATTACCTCAAGAATGACTAAAATTACTACAGATACTATTGCTATTATAATTGATAAAATAGCACCTAATTCAGTCCCTAGTTTATCTTGATACTGAATTATTAAACTATGTATAGATTCCAACCTACCTCCAGTTTTCATCCATTTTAATGCAACCCAAATAGCCATAATATTAGCTAATATGACATTTAATGTGATTAAATTTGTTACCTTTTTGTTTATTTGAGGCTCCATTATCTACAACTCCAAAAATTGCAAAAATTAAAATTAAAAAATTTTTTATAATTTCTTCTTCTTATATACTTATATGATCAAAAATGAGCATAAAAATAAGTATCACTAGTCATGATACTTATTTTTTAAGATTATTTTATTTCAGTTGTATTAGTTTTAATCAGATATTAGATTTAATACAATTGATGTTAAGCTTATTATACCTAATATACCTACCCAGACTATTAGTAATCCCAATGATTGACTTATGTGATTACTATATAATTCTATCATTATAATTTCTAATATTACTATGTCTGCTATATTATTAATGTATAATTTAACTAACTCTCTGCTATTGTTAATGCTTTTAATCAACAATTTAACTTGAACATTAAAATCTAATACTATTTTTATAAATATAACTGCACTTATAATACTCATAATTATCATAATAACAATTAGTGTAGGTATATTTATAATTAAATTAGGTGTATTCTCTGTTACTATACCTGCAAATAATTTTGATACTGTAGTTACTGTATCACCTATATTATAATTAACCATTAGTATTTTATTAAATTTGTTTCTTGTTGCAATATATAATGTTATCCAAATTATATTTAGTAGTATTGTTGGTATTAAGTTAATCCACCAAATAAATCTTCTCATTTAGCTACCACCAATTCCTCATGTATTATTCTTTATGTTGATACTAATTTAAACTCTTTAGTTTATGTTCTTGCTTATATATTTACAATTTCTACTGTTAAGTTTGCTTTTACCTTTGGATGTATTTTAATCACCACTGTGTATACACCTAAGCTCCTGATTGACTCTTTTAGTTCTATCTTCTTTTTATCTAATTCTAAACCAAAAGTTCCTTTAATTGCATCTGCAATATCCCCATTAGACACTGAACCAAATAACTTATTATCCTTACCAGTTTTAACTCCTATAACTAATTTCTTACTGTCAAGTCTTTCTCCAAGTGCCTTTGCATCTTCAAATTTCTGTTTCTCAATCTTTTCTTCATTTGCTTTCAGAAGTTTAAGTGTGTTTAAGTTTTTAGCTGTAGCTTCAACTGCCTGTTTCTTTGCAATCAAAACATTTCTTGCATATCCATCAGCTACTTCAATAGTATCTCCCTTTTTACCCTTGTTTTTTACATCCACTAATAAAATTACTTTCATATGTATTCTCCTATTCTATTCTGTTAACCATTTTTTATAAGCCTCTGAATTTAAGTAATCTTCAAATTCATTATAAACGTTACTTTTAGATTTACAGTATTCTCTGTAACACTCTGGTAACTTACTTAATATTTCATCTGTATGCTTTTCCTTGAATTCGCCCTTTTGTATTTGAGTCATTATATCTCGAGCATATTCAAATTCCCTTATAAGCTTTCTAAAAACAACCTCATTGATAAGCTCTTTAATCAAGATGCATAATATTTCTTCCTTACTATCCGGCTTGTACTTACCAGTAATAACTCTAGTTTTAGTATCCTTTCTATATACCATATATTGTTCATTTACATAAGCAACATGTAATTCATGGTTTGATGTGGGATTTAATATTTTT
>JAGALE010000155.1 GCA_017625335.1 Lachnospiraceae bacterium | reverse complement strand
GACTTTTGTCCTATGACAGAGGATTTTACAGAATTATAGAGAATATGGGAAGCTACATAGATATGGATGCAGGAAATGTATTCTCTAATATCTGGCAGCTAGGCCTTGGGATAATTGTGGGTCAGTATGTATTTAGATTATTCTTAGCATCAACTGATAGGGCAGTAGAGACTACAAATGAGGAAGAATGTGTTGCAAAAATAAAAAGCATACAGAAGGCTCATGTGATTACGACTCTCACGGCAGTGTTGCCTATAATATTTATATATGTGATATTCTTTATATCCCAGTGGGGATACTACATGTCTGCATTTTCCGGCAAGCTGCCAGAAGGACTAAGCTATGCAGAATACGCCAGAGAGGGCTTCTTCCAACTTTGTATGGTATCCTTTATTAATATGATTATCATAGTGTTTGTGCAGCTTTTTATGAATGTAGAAAATCCTGTGGTTGCTAAGATAAAGGTTGGAATAGTAATCACCTATGCAATATGCACCCTTATCCTTATTGCAACAGCCATGTCTAAGATGGCTCTTTACATTGAGTCCTATGGACTAACCCAGAAAAGAGTTTATTCAAGCTGGCTTATGATAGTATTAGCTTTACTTTTTGTGGTGGCAGTGGTAAAGCAGTTTGTTAAAAAGCTTAATGCAGTTGCATTGTCGTGTGCAGTGGTTGTGGTAATGTTTGCAGGTCTTGCGCTGTCAAATGTGGATGGACAAATCGCCAGATACAATGTGGATAGATATTTGGAGGGTAGCCTTGAAACAGTAGATGTGTGGGCTATGAGAGGCTTAGGAGATGCAGCAGTGCCGGAGATGGTTAGATTAATAGATGAGCTTAAGGCAAGGGGAGTTACAGACGCTTCCGAGAGATATTCGGAGGAATATGATTTATATTCAAGAACTCTAGGAGTGCTGGAGGATGTGGTTATAGATTATATAAATGAGGACAGACAGATGATGTCTTATACAATTCCTTATCTGAGAGCGAAGGATGCCTTGGAAGATAGGGGAATAAAAAGTTTATTTTATGAGTGGTAGGTAATAACAAAGGTATGCAAATTTGGATTGCATACCTTTTGTTCGTTAATTCCGAAAATGATTGAAAATAACTATTGTTTTGACGATATAATATGATATAATTTTGTTAGGTGCTACCATAACGGTAGGCGGTTAGTCCTTTTATCAGGGGACTGTGACCTTTGTTTACATAGATATCTACGTTGGTGGAAATTTATACTACGGAGGATAAGCTTATGATTACAATAGATAGTTTAATGACGATAATTAGCTTGTGTATAACATGCTATAGTCTGGGCTATTCTGTTGGAAAGAATAGCAAGACACAAAAATAGCCGCCCAGTCCTGACAAGATATTGGCGGCTATCGTTGCTAAAATAATTTGCTTGGGACTAACCGTCTATCGGTAGTGCCCTTTCTTGTGTTCATAATAACATTTTCTTTATATTCTGTAAAGTATTAAAATGTAAAACGTTATATAAATCGTATATTATAATTTCGCTGTTAATAGTACAAAAATAACAACTTTATAAAAAAACAAAAAAACTCTTTAATAAAGTGTTGACATCTGTGTATATATAGTGTATATGTTTATATACACAGTTGATGCACGGAGGTGAGATGATGCTACTACAATTAAAGGACATTAGTAAGAGCTTGGGGAAATTCCGTATAAAGGATATATCAGTAGAGCTTCCTGAAGGATATATAATGGGCCTTATAGGTCCTAACGGCTCAGGAAAAACCTCACTTATTCACATAATACTTGGTCTCTATAAGGCAAATGCTGGGGAGCTTCTTATAGATGGCATGAGCTATGAGGACAGTGAGGTGGAGATTAGAAATCTTATAGGCACAGTGCTTTTGGACGAACTGTTTGACCACAGCGCAACCCTTAAGGAAAATGGTATTAACTACGGAGCCTACTATAAGAATTTTAGCTTAGAAACCTTGGAAATGTATATGAAGCGTTTTGGATTAGATGGGGACAGGAAGTTTAAGAAGCTTTCTAAGGGTGAGAAGCTAAAGTTTCAGTTCGCATTTGCTTTATCCTACGAGGCAAAGCTTCTTATCTTAGATGAGCCAACTGCAAACTTTGATCCAAGCTTTAGAAAGGAATTCTTCGCAGTGCTTAAGGAATACATAGCAGATGGGACTAAGAGTGTAATTCTTTCCACTCATCTTACAGAGGATTTAGATAAGATGGCGGATTACATATTGTATATAGAAAATGGTAGCACCATATTCTCAGGGGATATAGAGAAATTAAGGGATAGCTACAGACTTTTAACAGGAGAAAAATACAAGATAAATCTTCTTCCGAAGGAGCAGGTAATACATGTGGAGGAGGGTAACTACGGAACTAGAGCCTTGGTTAATCATAGATTAAGGTACAACTATGACAAGGAAGTTACTGTAGCGGTTCCAACTCTTGAGGAGCTTATGTATTTTATCACCAAGAGAGATAAGGGGGATAAGAGAAGATGACAGGACGAGTAATAAAGGATTATTTTACAGCCTTTAGGTGGGAGAATTTTAAGGAGAAGGTAGCTCATTTTGCATATCTTATGGTTTACATCTTTACAGTGCTTCCGGTGGTTGCAGGTTTTTTTGAAACCTGGGAATCAGCTCTAATTTATGTTCTTATGATGATTCCAACTATACATATACTTAACTCTGGCTCACTTCATATTATGAAGATGCCTAAGATGATGTATATGGTGCCACTTACAAAGGATATGAAGAAGGAATATATAGTTAAATCAGCCTTATTTAGAATATGCTTTTGTTCCCTCCTTGGCATGATATGTACATTGCCATTGGTGTTCATAGGAATATGTAGGGTGATAACCTACGTGGTAATAGCATACGATTATATAACATTTGCATTGATACTGTGTGGCATGAATGAGAGATATGGTATAGAGGAAAGAGATGCTTGGCAGGAGGCTAGAAGTGATTGCAGAGGATTGATACAGGGTATCGATATGATCATTACAGTTATCTCCTTGTTTGGAATAGCATGTATGCTTTCCTGGGATGCCAATGAAGGAAAGGAAAATGTATATGAGAATCTCTTATTTATAATTCCGGCAATACTTTTCCAGCTACCGCTTACCATTAAGCATATGAAATACTGGAACACAGCAGTTGAGAAAGCTTTAAACTATGAGAGAAGCTTTGACAAATAAACTTTTGTGCACGAAAAATATAGAAATAAGGTGAAGGTATGAAAATAGTAATACAACCCCAGGGAACTCTTGCAATCTACGAACAGATTGTAAATCAATTAAAAAATGCTATCGTTACCGGAGAGCTTTCCGCAGGTGAGGCACTGCCATCCATAAGAGCCTTGGCAGGTGACTTAAATGTCAGCGTTATTACCACAAAAAGAGCCTACGAGGACTTGGAAAAGGAGGGGCTTATTCGTTCCGTTCCAGGAAAAGGCTTCTATGTCTGCGAGTACAACACAGACTATCTTATGGAAAAACAACTTGTTATGCTGGAGAAGAGACTGGCTGAGGTGATAGGGGACGCCAAGCAGGCAGGACTTACTGCGGAAGATATTAAGGAAATGATAGATGCACTCTATAACAACTAGAGATAACTTTTGACCTAATCCTATAATGGGGAATTGAAAGGACTGATAAGAAATTATGATGTTAGAATTTGAAAATGTGACAGGAACCAAGGGGAAATTTAAACTGAATAATGTAAGCTTTTCTCTTCCAAAAGGGTACATAATGGGCTTAGCCGGTGCAAATGGTGCAGGCAAGACAACCCTTATAGACTACATAATGAATGACAAAATCAGATATTCTGGAACTATTAAAATTGCAGGCTATGATATTAGAGCTAATCACGGATATATGAAGCAATTTATCGGTTTTGTGTCTGATGAAAATAGATTCTTTGAGGGTAGAACTCCTAATCAGAATATGGATTTGTTCAGTAGATTTTATACTAACTACGATAAGGAAATCTACCATCAGGCTATGAAGGATATGGGAGTGCCGGGAGGTGCAACCTTGAGCAAGATGTCCAGAGGAGAGCGTATGAAGTTTCAGATGGCATTTGCCATGGGACACAAGCCTTGTCTTTATCTCTTAGATGAGGCAACAGCAGGTATGGATCCTGTGTTTAGAGTAGATTTCTTCAAGATTCTCCACAAGGTTATAGAGGATGAAAGTGCATCAGTGCTTATGACTAGTCACATAGAGTCAGAGATGGAGCAGAAAATGGATTATCTGGGGATACTTGAAGGTGGTAAACTAATAAAGTTTGGTGAGAGTCTGGATGTACTATAAGTTTACATAACACTAGTGAGGCGGGTATGAATTCCGCAGAAGAGGAACAGACGTGGCTGATGATTAGAATATAGGAGAAACCATATGAATACAGTAACAAGAGAATCAAACAATAGAATAAACAAAGCAATTATGCTTAGTGAAAAGGAATACATAAAGGACCAACAAAGCATTATAGATGATTTCTACAAGGAGTACTACACCTATGATATTTCCAATGTAGGCTACTGGCTTGTAGCAGGCATATTTACATTTATACAGATTGTGTTTATGGCAGTTCCTTTTGAAGAATTTTATGTGAATGGAAAACCAACATTTATTAATGCCTCAGATGATAGAGGATTACTAGCTATGATGGCCTTTTTGTTTGTGTTCCCTGTGTTCTTTTATATGCAGCCTTTTGTAGTGGGGAACTTGAATGGAAGAGTGGGTTCTATTTATTCCCAGATAAAATACCTTCCAGTTTCGCTAAAGGCTGTTAGATTATACAGATTTAAGAAGATGCTTAAATTCGTTCTTAGAGTATTTATAATCTGCGCTGTATTACAGCTGGGAATTAGCCTCATCGCATACCATAGGATAATGTGGCAGACATTAGTATATCTTTTTATATATGGATTTTTGATTCCCTTCCTTGTAGGAATTTGCTCCGCATTGGGAGTTGGGGACGTGTATCTCAACAAGGTATAGCTATCAATAATAGCAATCTGTAAAATAAAACAAATAAAATGTAAAATATACTTGACATATTGTAAAGTAAGTAATATACTCCAATTTGTAAGAAGGAAATACATATTTTGGAAGCCATGGCAAAAACTTGCAAAAAGCTTCCGGGAAATCTACAAAAGGGGTGTATATTATGAATGGAAATTTAGCTTATGGTTTGGGATTTGTATTTGGCATTGTAATAGTATCAGCCATTATCCTTATCCCTATGTTAATTGCATTAACTAAGGATGGAAAGATAAAGAGAAAATATGATGAGCGACAGGAAGCTATAAGAGGCAGAGGTTTTAAGATAGCCTTCTATACAATGGTTACCATGAATATGCTTTACGGATTTTTCCAGGTGGCGTGCAAAGAGCTTCCTATAGAACCTAGCGTGGTGGTGTTTATCATTGTTTTTATGGGAGTTGGAGTTTATGCTTGGTATACCATACTTAACGATGGATACTTTGCACTAAATGAAAGAATACCTCAGACCCTTGTAGCATTTACAATTATCGGACTAGTTAATCTTCTTATAGGCCTTGCTAATATAATGGATGGCACTATAATGAATGAGGGCGTAATAAGATTTGAGTCTATTAGTATAGTATGTGGAATCTTCATGCTAATTACAGTATTGGTTATCCTTATCAAGCAGCATAAGGATAAGAAAGAGGATTAGGTGATGGTATGAAGAATTTAAGAATAAAGGCCGCCAGAGCAGGACTTGATATATCGCAGGCTGAGCTGGCAGAGAAGGTAGGAGTTTCCCGCCAGACCATAAGTGCCATAGAAAAGGGAGACTACAATCCAACCATTAACCTTTGCATAGCCATATGCAAAGTACTGGAGAAAACATTGGATGAACTGTTTTGGGAGAACTAGGCATGTAGAGTGCTAGTTATAAGGAGGAGAAAGATATGAAGAAGAGGGAACCATGGAGAATAGTTGTAGGAATATGTGGAGTGATAGCTATTGTGATGTTATGGTTATTTTAGCAAAGTTAAAAACTCATTTTAAGGAGGAGAAAAATATATGAAGCTTGAGTTAAAAAACATCAAGAAAAGCTTTGAGGAAAAAGAAGTTCTTCACGGCGTAAGCTTTTCCGTAGAAAGCGGAAGAGCACTTGGCTTACTTGGTAGAAATGGAGCAGGTAAGACCACAACTATGAGAATCATCATGGATGTATTTCGTGCAAATGAGGGCGAGGTACTCTTAGATGGTAAAAAGTTTAAGCCAGATGGAAGTCAGGTGGGATATCTTCCAGAGGAAAGAGGCTTATACCCTAAGAAGGTAGTTAAGGAGCAGATGATGTACCTTGCTATGCTTAGAGGTATGACTAAGAAGCAGGCTCTTAAGAGTACTACAAAGTGGCTTGAGAAGCTTCAGGTCTCAGAGTACACAGACAAGAAGCTTGAGACTCTTTCAAAGGGTAATCAGCAGAAGGTTCAGCTTGCAGCAACCCTTGTTGGTGAGCCTGAGATTGTAATCCTTGACGAGCCATTTTCAGGACTTGACCCTGTAAACTCTCAGATACTTAAGGATGTTATTACAGAGCTTATCTCGGAGGGAAGAATTGTTATCTTCTCAAGTCACCAGATGAGCTATGTAGAGGAGTTCTGTGAGGATATTGCAATCATCAATCATGGTGATGTGGTGCTTGCCGGTAATCTTGACGAGATTAAGGAGCAGTATGGTAAGGGAAGAAAGATTCTCTCTGCTAATAATTATGACCTTGAGGGCTTGAAGGCACTTTGTGAGGATAAGCTTGCTGACAAGGTTAAGGTGCTTTTTGTAACTAAGCATTATGTTGTACTTGACTTAAATGATGGCGTAGACCAGTGGCAGATACTTGATGCCCTTAAGGCTTTAAATGTTGATGTAAAAACATTTGGTGCTTACGAGCCATCCCTTAACGATATATTTGTATCCAAGGTTGGGGAAGAGGTAGTAGTGGAAGAAGAGGAAGTTCCTGAAGAAGCTACTCCTAAGAAAAAGGGATTATTCGGAAAGGGAGGAAAGTAATATGAAGAACTTTAAGACTATATTTAAGTTTGAGCTTGATAATTATTTCAAGAGCAAATCATATATGTTACTTACTATTATAATAGCTCTTATAGCTGCAACACTTATGTTTATTCCTAGAATTGTTGACTCTGTTAAGGGTGAGGATGATTCAAAGGATTCAGGCGTGGAGTCAGAGGTTAATGAAGAAGATTTAAGAAATATGGCTATCTACAATCCAGAGGGACTTGGAGATATGGAGATGCTTGCAGGATATTTCAGCGATGCAAAGTTTACTGAGTGTACATCTGCTGAAGAGGTTAAGAAGCTTGTAGAGGATGAAAAAGCTGAAGGCGGTTTCGTTATCAAGTCATCTACAGAGTTTGACTTCTATGTATTTAACAAGTCTATGGATAACTATGATATGGAAACCTTTACTGAATATATGCATATGGTAGTAAAGATGGATTATTGTGAGAGAAATGGTCTTGATTTGGATGAATATTTGGAAGTAGAATATGCCCAGATTAATGCAAACGAGAACATCTTAGGTAAGGATGGTATGCAGAATTACTGGTACTGTTACATACTTGTAATCGTTGTATTTATGATTATTATCGCTTACGGTACAACTATTGCATCAGGTATCACCAACGAGAAGAGCAACCGTTCTATAGAGATTCTTGTTACAAGTACATCTACAACTGCACTTCTTTTCGGTAAGGTTTTAGCAGGTGTTGTGGCAGCAGTATTCCAGTTTGGTCTTATTGCGGTATCTCTCCTTGGCTCTTATCAGCTCAACGAAGAGTATCTTGCTGTAGAGTATGCAGAGATAAATGTAAATGAGAACATACTAGGTAAGGATGGTATGCAGAATTACTGGTACTGCTACATATTAGTAATCCTTGTATTCATGGTTATTATCGCTTACGGTACAACTATTGCATCAGGTATTACTAATGAGAAGAGTAACCGTTCTATAGAGATTCTTGTTACAAGTACATCAACTACAGCACTTCTCTTCGGAAAGGTTTTAGCTGGTGTTGTGGCAGCCGTGTTCCAGTTTGGTCTTATTGGCGCAGCATCTATCGGATCATATCAGTTAAATAAGGACTATCTTCCAAATATGCTTGGTATGTTCCTTGATATACCTGGAGAGGTATTGCTTACATTTGCAATCTTCGGAATTGGTGGTTTCTTGTTCTACGCATTTATGTACGGTGCTCTTGGAGCTCTCGTATCTAAGATTGAGGACTTAAACAAGACTGCAGGTTCAGCACAGATGATTATTATGATTGTATATATGGTAACATTATTCGGTATTATGGATCCTGACAGTATCCTTATGAAGATTTGTTCTTACCTACCAATCAGCTCATACTCAGCTATGTTCGCTAGAGTTGCAATGGGTTCTGTGGCTATGTGGGAGATTGTTCTCTCAGCTGTACTCCTTTACGCATCAGTAATCGGTATGGGTATCCTTGGAGGAAAGATATTCCGTAACTCAACACTTCGTTATGGAAATCCTATTAAGCTTAGCAATGCTCTTAAGAATCTTAAGAAGGAAGACTAGTTTAGTGAAAGTTGGAATCCCGGTACATAGATTTGTGCCGGGATTCTTCTATGCTTACGGTTAGGTCAAGGGGTATCCGCTAACACGCAGTCTTCGGATTGATTTTCTACGGTCTGACTATAGTTTATACAAGACGGACGAGGGCCGCTTTCAATCGTACATCCATGTACGTGAAAGCTACGCTGGCATCAGTGCCAGCGTGCCCTCTAACTATCTGGTCAGACCTAGAAAATCTAATCCTTGCTGCTATCGTTAGCTTGATACTCCCTGTGTCCTAACCTTAGTTCGTTTAAGTCGTGGCACAAATCTATGTGCCGGGCCAACTTTCGCTATGGCCTGCGGCCATGGTGTCGAGGGCGGTGTTGAGGTTGAACCCTCCGTTGGCGCTCCAGTTGCCGTTGATGTTCTCCGGCTGTG
>JAGALE010000154.1 GCA_017625335.1 Lachnospiraceae bacterium | reverse complement strand
GCCCTTTCTAGCTATGGCGAGAATATGTATGAGCCAGTTGAGGGTGCTAATATAATTGAAGCAGAAGCAACTGTTAACCAAGGATATCTAGAGATGTCTAATGTTAACATGGTTACTGAGATGGTAGATATGATAGCAGTTACAAGAGCTTACGAAACTAATCAGAAGATGTTCAAAGCTTAGATAAAATATTAGACAAGGCTGTTAATGAGCTTGGAAGATTATAAAACATTGACAGATTTAAGCTTTGGTACTGCAACAGAAATCTAATGATGGGAGGGCATAATTATGATGCGTTCGCTTTGGACTGCAGCCTCAGGTATGAGAGCTCAGCAGTTAAATGTAGATACAATTGCCAATAACATTTCTAATGTTAATACAACAGCATATAAGTCACAGGAGGCAAGCTTTAAGACCCTCTTGTATCAAAATTTACAGTCAACCTCTACTAACAATGTAGGGGAGAATAAGCCTGTTCCTGCAGAGGTAGGACTTGGTACAAGACTTTCAGCTATTACCAGTCAGTTTGATCAGGGTAATCTTAATGCCAGCACAAGACCATTTGATGTGGCTATAGAGGGAGATGGCTTCTTCCAGGTGAGGAATGAGGCTGGAGAGCTTCTGTACACTAGGGATGGTACCCTTAATGTATCTCCTGTACAGGGAGGAAACCTGCTTTGTACAGCGGCAGGTCTTCCGGTATTGGATCAGTTTGGTAATGAGATAATACTTCCAGAGAGATTTAATGCTTCAGATGTAGAGATAGATAAGAATGGATACATAGGTTTTCCTAATGCTGAAGGAAACTTTGAGCCATTGATGAATAATGGATATCAGGTTAGGTTAGGATTATACCAGTTTAGTAATCCGGCAGGACTTTCTAAGGAAGGAAGTAATACATTTGGTGTAACACCGGCATCAGGAGATGCTATGGCGGAGTTTGGTAATCCAAATCTTACACCAAGCTTAACTCATCAGTTCTACACAGAGGGATCTAATGTAGATGTTGCTAATGAGATGGTTAATCTTATCGTTGCTCAGAGAGCCTACGAGATGAACTCAAAGGCTATTCAGGCATCAGATGAGATGATGCAGCAGGCTAACAACTTACGATAGTTGAGCCACGCGACAGCATACATATAAGTAGTTTGGTGAGCTAGCTCACAACAAGCTACTTATATGTATGCTGTCATGTGGCGAAGCCACGAACCGACTCGCAGCGAAGCGGAGAGGAGGTCCGGGGTGGCTCAACTATCTGCACTTAGGAAGGTGATCTTAATGACTATTAACAATATATCAGGAAACGATTACAGTAGCGTTATCGCTCAGACACAAACCGGTGGTTTGGAAAGTACTCTTGGAAGCATAGATAAGACCAAGGCGACTGATGATGAGATGATGAATGCCTGTAAGGAGTTTGAGGCCTATATGATAGAGCAGGTATATAAATCCATGGAGAAAACTATCATTAAGGCTGACGAAGATGAAAACGAATACGAAACCTATTTTGGTGATATGAGAATCCAGCAATATGCGAAAAGCGTGGTAGACCAGGGTGGTGTGGGACTTGCCCAACAGCTCTACGAAGCCATGAAGCGTAATAGCGGACCTACAACATTAACTGAGGCTACCACTGAGTAGTCTCAGTTAATATTGTTATTAGATAGATTGCATTTTGTAACAGAAAATGAAGAAAGGCTTTATGGGGATATGGTAAGAGAAGGTTACATAGAAAAGATTATATATTCCAATGAAGAGAATGGTTACACCGTATTTCAGGTTACCGGAGAAGATGGCGATGAGATTTTCGTGGGTAATGTGCTAGGGGTAGCTGAGGGCTTATACATTATAGCCCAAGGTGAATACGTGAATCATTCAAAATATGATATACAGTTCAAGGTCACATCATGTGAGCTTAAGATGCCGGAGGATACAGTTGGGATTGAGAGATATCTTGGCTCCGGTATAATCAAGGGCATAGGCCAAGTCTTAGCTAAGAGAATAGTTAAAAAATTCAAATCGGACACCCTAAGAATAATTGAACAGGAGCCTATAAGACTTGCGGAGATTAGTGGAATCTCCGAGAGAAAGGCCAGAGCTATAGCAGTAAGCTATGCAGAGAAGAAGGAATTTCAGGAGGTTATAATATTCCTAAGTCAGTATGGAATAACCATTAACCTTGCTATTAAGATATATGAAAGCTACGGAGATAAGGTGTATGAGATACTTAGGGGAAATCCTTACAAGATTGCTGAGGATGTGCCAGGAGTAGGCTTTAAAATCGCAGACCAGATAGCTAAGAAGATGGGTATTCCGTCTAATTCAGTATACAGACTTCGTTCATCTTTGCTTTACGTGCTCAATATGTCTCAGGCGGATGGACATATGTATCTGCCTAAGGATGTATTGATTAAAAAGGCTATAGAGCTTACTCGTGGCTCGGAATGGGATCTTCAGGGTAATAGCTACGAGGAATTCACCTATGGTTATGCAGAGTATATGGACCCGGAAAGCAGCAATTCTGTGTATGAGGAAATGTATGAGCTCTTCGACCAACAGCTTAAGGACCTAGCTATAGAAAGCAAGGTTATAGAGAAGGATATAGAAGGAATTGCTGTGGTATATAGCGCAGTAAATTATTATGTTGAGCTAGGTAGCGCTAGGATGCTTCTTGATTTACAACTAAAATATGATGTGGATGAGAAGGAGCTAGAGGAAGACTTAGGAAGGCTTCAGCAGAAAAACAATATAGAATTAGATGATATTCAAAATGAAGCAGTTAAGTCAGCTATCAGAGCTGGCGTGGCAGTAATAACAGGTGGTCCGGGAACGGGTAAAACCACCATAATTGATTTGATTATAAAGTACTTTACTACTCAGGGTATGGAGATAAAGCTTTGTGCCCCGACAGGAAGAGCTGCAAAGCGAATGACAGAACAGACAGGTTGGCCTGCAGAAACCATTCATCGTCTCTTGGAGTTTAATGGTGCCATAGAGTCAGG